>CBIHRE010000536.1:0-3918 GCA_966212385.1 uncultured Akkermansia sp.
GGCGAGGAGGGCTTCGCCGGTGGACGGGGTGTCGTTCGCATCGAGGGGCGTGTCCTTGGCGACGAGGATGCTTTGCTGGTTTTCGATGCTCGTGATGAGGAGCGAGTCGAGCTCGTCGCGGAGGTTGCCGGCGTAGGTGGCGTCGAGGCGGAGCGGGCCGGAGGCGGAGAGCACTTTTTTGTAGGCGACGAGGGGCGCGTCGATCGTGACGGCGGCGGTGCCGGTGGCGCCGGTGTAGGCGGAGGCGGACTGGGTGTAGCTGACGGTGCCGGGGGTGGAGCCGGCGTTGGGGTAGGGCAGGCCGGCGACGATGGAGTAGCCCTTGTTGGTGCCGTCGAGGAGGCCGTTGTTGTTCGAGTCGTGGAGGCAGTTGTCGAGGTAGAGGCCGAAGTTGGGGAGGCCGTTGTCGCCGACGCGGGCCTTGGAGAGGGCGGTGTTGTCGACGCCGAACTGGTGGTCGGGGATGGAGAGGAAGTAGCAGCCGCGGACGTTGGCCTTCCAGTTCACGTTGGACTGGGAGTCGCCCATGATGAAGCCCTCGGTGCGCCAGTGGAAGGTGACGTTGTTGATCCACTCGAGCAGGCCGTAGGGGCGGGCCTTGGGATTGCGCGTGCGGTGGTGGGCCCAGAGGGAGTGATGGCAGGTGCCGTCCTGGAGGTCCCAGAGGCCGCCGGCGTTGTGGCGCTCCATGCCCCAGGAGCTCGTCGAATACTGCATCGTGAAGTTGTCGAGCGTGCTGTTGAAAAAGGAGATGTTCTCGTCGGTGCTGAACATCAGCGAGAGGTGGTCGATGATGCTGTTGGTCGCGCTGCTATCGAGGTTGAGGCAGTCGCCGGCGCCGCCGTTCTTGCCGTGGCGGATGCGGAGGAAGCGGAGCACCTGGTTGTTGCCGGTGAGGAGAATGCGGCCGTCCTTGAGTCCGATGCCGTCGCCGGGGGCGGTCTGGCCGGCGATGGTGATCTTGTTCTGGACGAGGCGGACGGTCTTGTTGCCGGTGTCGGAGTTGTTGGCGATGGGGATGTAGCCGCTGACGGCGAAGACGATGGTGCGGCCGGAGGCGGGGGCGTTCTGGATGCCGTAATTGAGCGAGCCGGCGCCGGAGCTGGCGAGGTTGGTGACGTAATAGACGTCGCCGCCGCGTCCGCCGGTGGCGTAGGCGCCGAAGCCTTGGGCGCCGGGGAAGGCGGGGATCTGGGCTCTGGCCGCGGTGGCGGCGAGGGAGAGCGCGCCGAGGGCGGCGAGCATGCGAAGCGAGGCGAGGCGGGGTATTTGGGGGGTGTTCATGTTTGGGGTGGGGAAAGCGTGAACTGGCAAAGAGCGGACGCGGAGCGGCGGCCGTCGTTCGTATCCGGAATCCGGATGCAATCGTGGCCGGCCGGAGGCGCGGCGGGGAAATGTGGGGACGCCCGAAAAAGTGGGGTATGGGCGCGCGAGAAAACGAGCGGAGCGAGGAGGCGCGTAAACGGGGCCGCTGCGCGCATTGTCGAGCAACGCCGAGTTTGCCGCTTTCTTTACGAAAGCGGTTTAGGGTCTGCGCGAAGCCTGCAGGCGCGGCTAACGGCGAGCAGTCGACGCGGGAGCGAAGCGGCGGCGTGGCGACGGAGCGCCGCCTTTCACGAGAAAAGCGGCTCAGCGCTCGAGGGTGGCGGCGAGGAGGCCGATGACGACCTCGTTGGCGAGGGCGCGGACGGTGAGGGAGCGGAGCTCTTTCGTCGGGTCGAGGGGCAACGCGAGGACCGTCGCGGCGCCGCCGGGGATGTCGGCCTTGGTGCGGGTGAAGTCGGCGGGGGTGGTGACGCGGACTTTGCCGGTTTTTAGGTCGACGCGGATGGGCGTGGGCTCGGGGCGGTTGAAGGCGCGGCCGTCGATGAAGTAGTCCTGGTCGATGGGCCACCACGTTGTCGGGTTGTGGAGCGGAAGGCGCGCGGTGCTGCCGTCGGCGTAGGTCGCGATGATCTCGCCGTTGTCGAGGCGGCTTTGCATCCAGTTGGTCGAGCCGGCGAGGAGGAGGTGGACGCGGCGGGCGCGGCCGGCGAGGGGCGCGGTGAGCTCGCGCGGGTAGTTGTCCCATTGGGAGACGAAGGCGACGTTGCGGGCATCGCCGGGGCCGGGCGTGGCGAAGGAGACGCCGGAGGGGAGCGCGAAGCGGCCGCCGTTTTTGGCGGAGGCGGCGCGGAGGCCGGTATCGTCGATCTCGGCGGTTTCATTGACGTGGCCGGCCCAGGCGCCGATGCCTTGCGCAGGGATGGCGAGGGAGACGTAGGGCGAGCGCGGCGAGCGGTATTTGCCGGGGGCGAAGATGGCGGTGACGCGGTCGTTGAAGAGCGGGGCGAGATTGAGCGGCTCGAGCTTGGCGTTCGCGGCGGGCGGGGGCGGCGCGACGAAGGCGGCGATGTCGGCGGGCGGCGCGGGGAGAATCGGGGCCGGAGTGGGAGCGAAGGGTTTGCTCAGGCCATGACTGCGAACGGAAATCACGAAGCTATTCGCCGCGGGAACTGTGGCGATGAGCTGCGGAAAGTCTCTGGCTTCGTTCGCGAAGGTGGTGGCGACAGGTGCTCCATTCACCATGATTTTTGCGCCCGATGATCTGGCCGGCAGGCTGAGTCGGAGCGCTACGGGGCGAGGAAAGCGAGAGGTGAGTCGGTAGGTGTCCTCCAAGCCGTCGCGCTTGAACTCGAAATCGAAATCGGGGTGGTGGATCGCGGCGCGGTTCCAGTTGGAGGGGAGACCGGGTGCGAGTTTCAGTTCGTCGTCGAGGAGGTTAGGTTGGATGCCGAAGAGGCCCTCGACGAGGGCGCGGGAGAAGACGCCCGACCCGTCGGCGAAGTCGCGCTGGGATTCGCCGCGGTAGGCGTCGAGGTAGTTCATCGAGCCGATGTTGCCGGGGCAGACGCCCATGAAGAGAGAGGCGAGGAGGGAGGACTTCGCGAGGGTGTAGGCGGCGTCGGGGCGGCCGGCCTGCCAGAAGCCGAGGGCGGTGTGGAGATTTTCGCCCATGACGACGTTGTTGATCGACCAAGAGTAGGGCATCCAGTTCGAGCTGGCATACATCGACAGGCCGTCGGGAACGCCCGGGCCGCGGACGGCGAGGCGCGGGATCTCGCGCTCGACGTAGCGGGTCATGTTCCAGGCTTCGGCGGGGGTGACGAGGCCGGCGTCCATCGTGTGGTAGAAGGACCAGAGGCCGGCGGAAGGGTGGACGAGTTGGCGGCCGAGGAGATCTTTGAACTCGGCGAACATGCCTCGGTCGGGTTGCCAGAGGAGCTCGCGCATGGCGCGGGCGATGAGGGCGGTCTCTTTTTCGTAGGGCGCGGGGTCGGCGCCGACGAGGTGGGCGAGGCGCGCGGCCATCTGGTTGTGCCAGTGGTTGTAGGCGGAGGAGTAGGCCACGCCGCCGCCGTGGTATTGCATGTCGTCGCTCGCCCAGATGCAGGCGTAGGCTTCGTAGAGCGGGAGTTTTTCACTGGTGAACTCGCGGCGGAAGAGGCGGCGTTCCCAGGCGAGGTGGCGCTGAATGACGGGCCAGACCTCGCGGGCGAAATCGCGGTCGCCGGTCCACATCAGATGGCGGAAGAGAGCGTCGATGTAGACGAGGTTCATGTCGTAATGGTTGAACGACATGGCGCCGGGGGAGTGCAGGGCGGTGCGGGAACGGGCGAGGTTGGTGGTCTCCTCGGGCGGCGGGAGCTGGGCGGGAATCTCCCCGGTTTTTTGCTGGCCGGCCCAGTAGGTGAAGTGGCGGCGGGCACGGTCGTGCCAGCCGAGGGCGTCGTTGAGGTAGGGGCCGCGCCAGCCGAGGAGTTTTTGGCGCCAGGCGACGGCGCCGTGCATGACGGCACCTTCCTTTTCGTCCCAGACGGCGTGGGCGGCGAGGTTGAGCGCGCCGACGGCGGCGTCGAGGAAGGGGTCGGAAGTGGA
>CBIHRE010000537.1:0-3912 GCA_966212385.1 uncultured Akkermansia sp.
ATCGTCGGCTCCGTCGGGATGCGACCCTTCTCCGTCGCGAGCCCGAGCTGACGCGCCACATCGAGCACCACCGGGCTCGGCGCGTTGCCGATCGTCGAGACGATCGTGTGGGTCTCGATCGCGCCGCCGTCGGTGAACACCACTCGCGAAGCCGTCGCCTCCGCCACACGCTTCTCCAGAAACAACTCGATCCCGCGTTTCCGCAGCACCTCCGCCGTGTAGGCGCCCAGCTCCGGCCCGATCTCCGCCAGCAGCGTCTTGTGCCCGTGCACCAGCGCCACGCGGATGCTTTCGCCCTCGAGGCGCGAATAAAACCCCTTCGCCTCGTGCAACAAATCGTGGAGCTGACCCGCCACCTCCACGCCCGTGTAACCGCCGCCCACGACGACGAAAGTCAGCAAGCGTCGCCGCACCGCGGGATCATCGACGAGATTCGCCTCCTCCATGCGGTTGATCACCGCCGCGCGCAGCCGCAGCGCGTCCGCCACGCTCTTCAGCGGCCACCCGTGCTCCGCCATGCCCGGCACCTTGGAAAGATCCGTCACGCTCCCGAGCGTCAGCGCCAGATGCCGAAATCCGATCACCTGGTTCCGCGTGAAGCGCCCGCCGTCCACCGTCAGCGTCTTCGCCGCCAGATCCACCGCCGTCACCGCGCCCTGCAAAACCGTCACACCCCGGCAAAACTGCCGCAGCGGATTCACCACGTCCGCCGGGCTCAGCGCCGCGCCCGCCACCTCCGCGAGCATCGGATGAAATACCAGGACGTTGCGCTCCGCGATAAGCGCCACCCGCTTCGTCGCCGCTTCGCGCCCGAGCGCCGCCGCCAGCGCCCGCGCCGCCTGCGCCCCGGCAAACCCACCGCCCGCGATCACGACGTCGTAGTGCATGACCGCAGGCAAATCGCGCACGCAGGGAGGCGCAAACTTCGTCGCCACTCTTCGCGTGATCCGCAACCAGACATGACGCCGCGCTTTATGCTCCTTTTCCCGATCCCGATCTGCTGCGCGACCTGCCGCACGCCCCTCGTCCCCGCATGTATCCCGGCCTCCTCCGCATCCTCATCCTCGGCATCGGCGTTTATTTCTGCGGCAAGGGTCTGACCATGACCGTCATGTTCGCGTCGATGGCGCTGTTCCCCCCATCCTTGGAGGGCGCCCAATCGTTTCAGCCCTTCTACACCTCGATGCTCTGCGGATCGGGCCTCGCCCCGCTGCTGATCGGCGGCCTCCTCCTCGCCTTCGCCCCTCGCCTCGAACGTCTCCTGCTCCGCTCCTCCGTCGGAATATCCGAGGCCAGCCCCCCGCACGTCTTCCCGCCGGATGCGTTCCTGCCGCCGGTGCTTCGCGTCCTCGGCCTATACCTCGCGGCGACCCACCTTTCCGAATTCGTCGGCGCGAGCGTCGAGCTCATCCACCCGACCGCCGCTCACGGCGGCGCCCAAGCCGCCCGGAATCTCGGCGGACTCGCGTCCAATCTCGCCGGACTCGTCATCGCCGGCCTGCTCTGCTTCCGCACTCGCGTCTTCGTCCGCCTCGTGTCGGCGAGGTAAACGCTCGACGAACGAGTCGGCATCCTCCCGGCCGCCCGCGCGTTTTCCGCTTCGACCTGCCCCGACTCCGCACGGCAATCTAGCCGGGCCACTCGCATGTCCGACGCCTCCGCCGAGCTCTACCAAGCCGTCATCGACGACCACCGTCGTCGGCCGCGCAACCGCGGCCCACTGCCCTCCGCCCATCGGGTCGCGAAGCGCGAAAATCCCGCCTGCGGCGATCTCTGCACCATTCAGTTCCGCTTCGATCCCCCTCCCCTTGTCCCGGATTCTCCATCCGGCGCCGTTTCGGAGCTCGCGCCGGACACCCGCATCAGCGCCGCGGCCTTCACCGGCGCCGGCTGCGCGCTTTCCCAAGCGTCCGCGTCCCTCGCCACCGTCGCGTTGGCCGGGCGCACCGTCGCGGAAGTCCGCGCTCTCGCCGCGACCATGGGACACCTTGTCCGCACCGGCCATCCCGCGCCGGACACGCCCGGCTCCGACGCCCTCGGCGATCTCGCCGCCCTCGTCGCCGTCCATCGCTTCCCGGCGCGTCATGCCTGCGCCCTGCTCGCTTGGGACGCCGCTCTCGCCGCCCTCACGTCCGGAAGCCAAACCAAAAGCTGAGGCCTGTATCCACACCCGGCGCGTGCGCCGGACGCTTTGCCCGGCGCGCCCCCGGGCCGATCCCCGAATCCGTCCAGCGGCCATTCCCACCTCTCCTGCGAGATGGTCTGCACGCCGCCATCCCGCTCGCCCCGCGCCGCTTGACGCGCGACGGCCCCCCTCCAACTTGAGGGTCTCCCATGAGCAAGAAGGTGTTACTGGTCGCGGAGGACGACGAAAACGACGCCCTCCTCCTGGAACGCGCCCTCCGGCGCGCCGACTCCTCTTTTCGCATGGTTCGCGTCGCCGACGGCGAGGAGCTCGTCAGCTACTTGCAAGGCGACGCCCCCTACCACGATCGCTCCGTCCATCCCCTGCCCGACCTTGTCCTCCTCGATCTGAAGATGCCGCGCATGGACGGCTTCGACGTCCTCCGCTGGCGCCGTGAACGGGAAAACGGCCAGATGCTGCCCGTGATCGTTTTCTCGTCCTCCACCCTCGATCGCGATGTCCGCCAGGCCTACGCGCTCGGCGCCAATTCCTACGTCGTGAAACCGATGCGGGCCGAAGCGCTCGATGGCATGGTCCAGGCCCTGCTTTCCTGGTGGGGACGCTTCAATGTCTCCGGCCACGAGGCCTCCGCCTGATGTCCTCCACTCCCTCCGCCCGGCCCCGCCTGCCGGCCTTCGTGGCCCGCCCGGCTTTCCGCTACGGCCTCTCCATCCTCGCGGCCGTCGCCGCGGGAGCCGTGCTGTTCGAGGCCTTCGGCATGCCCGTCTTTCAGCGCATCGGCATG
The DNA here is from genome assembly GCA_966212385.1 of uncultured Akkermansia sp. Lineage (GTDB taxonomy): Bacteria > Verrucomicrobiota > Verrucomicrobiia > Opitutales > Opitutaceae > IMCC26134_A. The sequence continues at coordinate 2,931 of CBIHRE010000537.1, forward strand.
CCCCATGAGTTCTGCTACCTGCGCGATCCCAAGCTCGTCTGGCTGCACGTCATCTCGGACCTCTGCATCGGCGTCGCCTACACCGCCATCTCGATCACCCTCGGCTACCTCGTCTGGAAGGCGAGCAAGGGCATCCCCTTCAACTGGATCCTCATCGCCTTCGGCCTCTTCATCGTCAGCTGCGGTTTCACCCACTTCATGGAGGTCTGGGTCATCTGGCAGCCGGTGTATTGGTTATCCGGTTACGTAAAGGTCGTCACCGCCGCCGCCTCCGTCGCCACCGCCGTCGTCCTCGTGCCGCTCGTGCCGCGCATCCTCCGCCTCGTCGCCTCCGCGCGCCAAAGCGAAGACCGCCGCCGCGAGGTCGAGCAACTCAACCAAGAGCTCGAGCGCTTCAACTACTCGGTCGCCCACGATCTCCGCGCCCCGCTCCGCGGCCTCAACGCATTCACCCACATCCTAGTCGAGGATCACGCCGCCGAGCTCACCCCCGCCGCCCGCGATTACCTGCGGCGCATGCAAGGCTCCGTCGACAAGATGGACGCCCTCATCACCGACCTCCTGAAATACGCCACCATCGGCCGCCAGGAGCTCAAACTCGAGGGCATCCAGCTCGACCAGGTGCTGCGCGCCACCCTCGCCCTCATGGACGGCGAGATCGCCAGTCGCCACGCCACCGTCGTCGCGCCCCGCCCCCTGCCCGCCGTGCTCGGCGACGCCCTCCTCCTCCAAGTCGTCTTCCAAAACCTCATCGGCAACGGCATCAAGTTCGTCTCCGAAGGCGTCGCCCCCCGCGTCGAAATCACCGCCGAACCCGACGAGGCCGGAGAGACCGTCACCATCTCCTTCACCGACAACGGCACCGGCGTCCCGCCCATGGCGCGCGCCCGCATCTTCGGCCTCTTCGAGCGCCTCCACTCCAAGCACTCCGGCACCGGCATCGGCCTCGCCATCACCCAGCGCGCCATCGAGCGCCTCGAGG
>CBIHRE010000538.1:0-3885 GCA_966212385.1 uncultured Akkermansia sp.
TCGGAGGGCATATCGACTCGGTGCCGAACGGCGGGTGGCTCGACGGGTGTCTCACCGTTGTCGCGTGCGTGGAGATGTTGCGCCGGCTCGCGGCGCAGTATGGATGCGGCGCGGGCGGGACGCCGCCGATTACGGTGCGGCTGGTGGACTGGGCGGACGAGGAGGGCGTGCGGTTCGGAAAGAGTTTGTTCGGCTCGTCGGCGTGTTCGGGCGCGCTGGATATGGACGAGGCGCGTGGGCTGGTGGATCGCGACGGGGTGAAGTTGCCCGAGGCGCTGCGCGCGGTGGGGATCGAGTTTGAGAAGGTGAAGGAAAGCGGGTGGGAACTGGCGAAGGCGGCCGCGTATCTGGAGCTGCACATCGAGCAGGGGCCGGTGTTGCTCGACCTTGGGCTACCGCTCGGCGCGGTGCTGGGGACCTTTGGCGTGGAGCGGCACGCGATCACGTTTCGCGGTCAGGCGGCGCATTCGGGGAGCACGCCGATGAACCGGCGCAAGGACGCGTTTCTCCCGGCGGCGAAGATGGCGCCGGAGATCTATGCGATCGCGGAGCGGCACGGCGGCGTGTGCACGATCGGCTCGTGCACGACGAAGCCGGGCATCGTGACGAGCGTGGTCGCGGAGTGCCGGATCACGCTGGATCAGCGTCACCTCGATCCAAAGGCGCTGGCAGCGATGTTTTCCGAGGCCAAGGCGGCGAGCGAGCGCTTCGCGGCGGAGGGCGGCGTGAGCGTGGAGTGGGAGCGGATCTGGCACATCGAGTCGCGGCCTTTTGCGCCGGAGTTGATCGCGCTATGCGACGAGGCGATTCGCGAGACGGTTGGCGTGTCGCACAAGCTGCCCTCGGGGCCGCTGCACGACGCGGCGGAAACCTGCGGGGCGGGCGTGCCGACGGTGATGATGTTCGTGCAGAGTTTGCACGGGATCAGTCACAACAAGATCGAGGACACGAAGGAGGAGGACCTGGAGCAGGCGGTCGTGGCGTTTGACCGACTGGCGTCGAAGGCGATGGCGTGGGTGGCGGCGGGTGGCGGGCGGAAAACTTGAGCGCGGCGCGAAGGATTCTGGCGCGGGCGGCGTATTTAGCATGAAACCACCATGCCGCTTCTTATGAATACCTCGTCGTTTGTCCGTTGTTTTCGCCTCGGCCCGAGCGTTGCCGCGACGTCTCTTTTGCTCGCATTCGCCATGTTCGCTGCGTCTGGGTGCCGACAGGGGGAGGCCGACCGCGCATCTCGCAGAACCGCAGAGCAGCCGGCCGAGGTCACCAAGCCCGTGGAGGGCAATACGGGCGGTAACGGCGAGGGCCGGCAGGTTTCCACGCGCGTGACCATCGATTTCCCGGGCGGCACGCTTGGGGATCTGCGGAACTATCTGCCCAAGGCGCCGAATCAGCCCTTCAATCTGATCGTCGGGGAGGACGCGGCGTCGATTCCTTTGCCGGCGTTCTCCGTGCGCGACGCGGATTCCTCTGGGTTGGCGCGGGCGTTGAACCATCAAGTTTTCCGTCATGGTTTCACGATCGAGGCCTGTGATTATGTGCCAAATGGCGGTTCGGGCGCCCCGTCTTACGTCACGTATCGTGACCCCCAGAAACAGCCCTATGACATGTCCGCAAACGAGTTCTTGAGCGTCGAAATCGACCCGAAGAACGCACCGCGCTTGGCGGAAGCGGTGCAAAGCGCATGGCAGGTCCGTTATCAGGTAGACAAGGTCCCGGCGACTTTGCGCTATCACGCGGAGACCCGGCAGCTCTTTGTCAGCGGCTGGCCGTCGGCTTTAAGAGTATTTGATGATGTTCTGAAGACTTTGCCCAAGGAGGAGAGCGCCCCGGCCGCGCATCCGTGAATCCGCGCCGCAGCATTTCGATTTTGCTCAATGCCTCCGGAGCATCCCGGCGATCCCGCCTTGGCCGCGTTGACGCGCGCCTTGGCGCGGGGCGAGGACGCCGCCTGGCAGGAGTTCCATCGCACGCAGGGGCGGATGTTGTTTCGCTACCTGCTGACGCAGACACGCGGGGACCCGCACCGGGCGGACGAGGCTTTGCAGCAGACCTATCTGCGCGTGGCGAAACATGTCCGCGTGTGCGATCAGCCGGTGCAATGGGAGACGTGGTTGCGTCGCGTGGCGCGCACGGTCTTGGCGGACCAGCGGCGAGGCGAGGGACGCTTCTGGCGAATGCTGTTTCGCCGCGCGGAGGAGCCGGAGCCCGGCGACGGGGACGGTGGACACGAGGCGGAGCTGGAAATTTTGTATGGCAAGCTCGACGCGGCTATGGGCGGTTTGCCCGAGGAGGCGCGGCGGGTGTTGGAAGGAAAATATCTGCGCGGGCTGAGCGTCGAAACCTTGGCGGCGGAGCTCGGGCTTTCGACCAAGGCGCTGGAATCGCGGCTGACGCGGGCGCGAGAGGCCTTGCGGGTCCGGATGCGCGGAGGCGACGCGGCGATGAACGAGAAAACGGAGACGGCGAATGAACGCTGAGCGTGGAGACGAGCGCGAGCGCGACCCGCGGGAGAGCTTGTGCGCGGCCTTGTCCGGCGGCGATTGGGACACGGGCGCGCCCGCCGAGTCGGCGCGGCGGGCGGCGGCCTGCGCGCGCGGTCGGATGCGGCGGCGGCGGACGATGACCGTGACGGGGGGGCTCGTCGCGGTGGCGGTCGCCGCGGGTGCGTTTTGGATGGCGGGGGATGGAGAGCGCGGCGCCGTCGCCGCCGTCGCGGGATCGCGTGAGCCACGCGTTGCCGCGTTCGTGGCGGAGCCGGTCCGCCAAAAGGTCCCGACCGCGCTGATTCCGGGGCGCGGACAGCCATTCGAGTTGAGCGACGAGGAGGCGTTGGAGCTGTTGCGCGGACGTCCGCTGATGATCCTGCCGCAGGCGGACGGCACGAGGAAGATCGTGTTGCTGGAGGACTCGGAGTCGCGACGCGCGACGACGAGGGGCGCCGTGCCCGCTTCGTAGCGGGTTTCGACCCACCGCATTGGGGACAATGCGCTCCACCCGGGGCTGCCTGCGCCTCGGCGTTGCGTTTGAAGGGGTGTCGGGCAGGGTGCGCGGCGATGTCGTCTGAATCCGCACCCGAGTCCGTGCCCGCCTCCGCGGCTCATCCGAGCTTTCGCGAGGCGCTGCGGTTTTGGCTGAAGCTGGGTTTTATCAGCTTCGGGGGGCCGGCGGGGCAGATCGCGATCATGCAGCACGAGCTGGTGGAGCGGAAACGCTGGATCGGGCAGGAGCGGTTTTTGCACGCGCTCAACTACTGCATGTTGTTGCCGGGGCCGGAGGCGCAGCAGCTCGCGGTGTATTGCGGGTGGCTGCTGCACCGGACCTGGGGAGGAATCGTCGCGGGCGTGCTGTTCGTGCTGCCTTCGGCGTTTATCCTGTGGGGACTGAGCTTCGTTTATGTCGTCTATGGGGCGGTGCCGTGGGTGTCGGCGGTGTTTGCGGGATTGAAGCCGGCGGTGGTCGCGGTGGTCGCGGCGGCGGTTTTGCGGATCGGGGCCAAGGCGCTGAAAACGCCCGCGCTGTGGGCGGTGGCGGGCGTGGCGTACGCCATTATTTTCGGGCTGGGGGTCGGGTTTCCCAGCAACGACGCGGGGGCGGCGGCGCTGGGGTGGGCGGGGAGGCGTATCGCGCCGGCGCAGTTCCCGGCCGGAGGCGGACACGGGTCGGGTAACGGAAAACCAAATACGAACGGGGCGGGGCGGGAGCGTGCGGTGATCGACGATCTGGCGGAGTCGGGCGCGGTGGCGCCGAGCTGGGGGCGGGCGCTGCGGGGAGCGAAGACTCCGCCGGCGGACACCACCTCTCCGGCAGTGGTCACCACCACGGGCTGGGCGACGGCCACGCCGTCCTCGGCCACACGAGCCGCCGCGGCGCGCACCGCCTCGG
>CBIHRE010000539.1:0-3883 GCA_966212385.1 uncultured Akkermansia sp.
CCGTAGATGCGCTGGAGCTGCTTGTTCTTCTCGTCGCCGCGGTGCTAGGCGCCGGCGATTGAGAGAAGTTTAAACGCCTTCACCTGCTTGGTGTAGCGGACGTGGGTGCCGGCGCAGAGGTCCATGAACTCGCCGTTCTCGTAGAAGGAGATGGCCTCGCCCTCGGGGATGTCGGCGAGGCGACCGAGTTTGTAGCGCTCCTGGCCGCGGGACTTGATGATCTCGACGGCCTCCTCGCGGGAGACCTCCTTGCGGCGGAAGGGCTGGTTCTCGTCGATGACTTTCTTCATCTCGGCCTCGATCTTGGCGAGGTCCTCGGTGGTGAGTTTGTGGTCGAGATCGATGTCGTAGTAGAAGCCGGTCTCGGTCGGCGGGCCGATGTCGAGCTTGGCATCGGGGAAGATGCGGAGGACGGCGGTCGCGAGGATGTGCGAGGCGGAGTGACGGATCTCGTCGAGGGGGGACATGGGCATGGTGAAGTGGTGATTGGTAGTTTGTGATTGGTCGTTGGTGGCGGAGACGCGGTCCGGGTTTTCGGCGCGGGGCTTACTTCTTGGCGGGTTCGAGGGAGTAGCCGTCCTTGCGGTCGAGCATGGTCCAGCCGAGGGCGGCGATGGCGCCGCGGAGGCGGTCGGCCTCGGCCCAGTTTTTGGCGGCCTTGGCGGCCCAGCGTTGCTCGGCGAGGGCGGCGACTTCGGCGGGCGTCTCGGTCGCGGGTTTGACGGGCTCGGTGAGGTCGAGGCCGAGGGCAAAGAGGATGCGGTCGAAGGCAATGAGATCTTCCGGTTTAGCCTCTGGCAGATTGATGTGCTTGATGACTGCAAACGTATCGCCCAACGCGCCCGGCGTGTTCAGGTCGTCTCGCAAATGGTCGTATGCGGGTTGAAACACCGTCACGGCCTCGACCGGTGACTTGGCGAATGGTTTGCTTGCAACTGCAGCGGCGAGCTTTGGCCGGAACGCTCGCAGGGTCTTGAGTGCGCTTTCCGCCGCGTGCAGCGAATCGAGGGTGAAGTTGAGCTGCTTGCGCGGGTGGCCGGCGAGGAGGGCGTAGCGCAGCGCGGCGGGGGAGTGGCCCATCTCCTTGAGCTGGTCGAGCGTGTAGAGATTGTTGAGCGACTTGCTCATCTTCTTGCCGTCCACGAGGAGGTGCTCGCTGTGATACCAGTGGTGCGCGAAGGTCGTGCCGTTGCAGCACTGGCTCTGGGCGATCTCGTTTTCGTGGTGCGGGAAGAGCAGGTCCACGCCGCCGGTGTGGAGGTCGATGGTGTCGCCGAGGTGTTTCTTGCTCATCGCGCTGCACTCGATGTGCCAGCCAGGGCGGCCCTGGCCCCAGGGGCTGGGCCAGAAGTTGTCGCCGTCCTCGGGCTTGTGGGCCTTCCAGAGGGCGAAGTCGGAGCCATCCTCTTTTTCGTCCGCGTCGTGGGTCTGCGGCTTGCCGGCGAGGGCGGAGCCGACGCGGAGCTCGCGCTCCTTCACGCGGGAGAGAGCGCCATATTCAGCAAACTGCGACACCTTAAAATAGACGGAGCCGTCAGCAGTGGGGTAGGCATAGCCGCGCTTTTCGAGGGCGGCGATCATGTCGATCTGCTCGGGGATGTGGCCGGTGGCGGTGGGCTCTACGTGCGGCGCGAGGCAGTTGAGCGCGGCGCAGTCGGCGTGGAATTTTTCGGTCCACTGCTTGGTAACCGCGGCGAGGGAGCGGCCCTCCTCGCGGGCGCGGCGGATGGTCTTGTCGTCGACGTCGGTGAGGTTGCGGACGTGCCAGACCTTGGTCTTCGACTTATCCTTGGTGTCGATGTAGCCGCCGTTGAACTCGAGCTCAAGGAGGCGGCGGAGGAGGTCGTTGACCACGAAGGTGCGGAAATTGCCGATGTGCGCGGCGGCGTAGACGGTGGGGCCGCAGTTGTAGAAGCGGTAGACACCGTCGGGCTGGGCGGGGCGCAGTTCGCGCGGGGCGCGGCTGAGGGAATCGTGGAGGGTGATGGGCATTGGAGCAGGGAGCCGGGAGCGAGGAGCAGGGAGCCAGAGGGCGGAAGCGTCAGAGGGGCGGAATCGGGAGGAGCGCAGGAGGCTCCGAACGCGGGCGGCGAAACGACTCCGTCGTTCCGCTACGCTGGGGAAATGGCCGCCGGAAGGGTTGGGGCGCTTACACGGCGACACGCGCGCACGTAGTTCGCCAGGTGGCGACCTCCCGGGCGCAAGCGGTGCAAAGACGTGTGGCGGGCGTGGGCATCTGAATCCGTAAAGGCGGCAGAGAAAGGCGTCGGGGGGCTCGGTTCAAGAGCGGAAACGGGACGGTATTCCAGCGTGGAGAACATCGTCATGGGCGAAGCTTGCGCCTGAGGCGGGGCCTTCGTGGCATGGGGAAGATCCGATGAACGTCTCCAAATTGATGATCTTGGCGGTGGTGCCGGTCGTGTGGTCGGGCTGCACGACGGGTAATCGGTCGGGTAGCGAGCCGGCGAGTCAGGCGTCTGAGAGCGCTTCGGGCGCTGATCGGGATAAAGTCGAGCGTTTGGCTGAAGCCTTTTCGAACTCCGCATGGTTGATGTCTTATCATTACGCCGAGATGCCGAAGGCCGAACGGGCGAAGATCTTCGAGGAAACACGAGGCATGGACGATCGTGCTTTGGGTCATTATGTGTGCGGCTCTTCGGAGCATGCCTTCGCGTTTGGTCGTCTCGATGACACCTCGGCCGTTTCTCAAAGTCTCGCTCTACGTGTGGAGCAGCAGGACGAAGTGGTGAACGCGGCGGCGGCTAAGTTTGGCGAGGCTGTCACCGAAGCGGATCGCGCGGTAAGATTACGGGATCTGCGAATTAAACTGTTGATGGCTGACTCTATTCGTGGGCGGCTTCGGTTGATCGTCGCGGGGGCTCGGCATAGGATCGCCCTGTATCGAGACAGCGAACCGGCGCGCTTCTCGTGGGATGCTTTTCGGAGAGCACAAAATTACAGCAGTGACGCGAAGACTCCTGATGCGGTTGAACTCTATTTGAAGTGGAGGGCGGCGGGGGACGGGTTTCATCGTTTCCTGTGTGCCACGGCACAGGAGATCCGAAGGAGAAGCCTAGGTCGGCAATGGTTCGACGTGGAGGATGATCTGGTGAGCGATTACCGGGGGGCTCAGGTCGGAGAGGAAGCGTTTCAGGACCTGCGTCGTTTTCGATATAGCCTGTCACCGGTCGGTTGGATCGGGCGGGACGGGCTGAGGCACGAATGGTTTTACGAATTCGACGTCTCTTGGAGAGTTCCGGATTTCGGTCCCCGAGGGTTGGTGAAGGCGGCGAAATCGGGGCTGAGCGTGGCGCCGAACGAGCGCTATTCGGAGTTCATGTCACGCGAGGTTTACCCGAGGGACTCGTGACCGACCTGGTTTTGCGGCGCGAGGAGGTGAGGGCGGCGACGAAAGCGTATCCGTTCCTGAAGCGCGTCGAGGTGTGTTATGACGCGTTGTGGGACGAAAATCCGAAAGCCACTCAGTGGCCGCAGGGTTTTGAGGTAATGGTCGACGTGGGCGCTTCACGCCGAAACGAGAAGCGGGGTTTGCGGTTGCGCTTTTTTGTTCCGAGCGGATTGGACGGTCCGGCTAAGAGCGATGGGCAGTCCGTCGATCCGGATCATCTCCCGCAAGATACCTTGGGCGAGGTGTGCTATTTGGGCGCCGGACGGCCAGACGAGAAGGTTACTGGCCGGTGACCTGCAGGCGCAGGAACTTGCGCGGGGCGTCGGCGAGGGGGGCGGTGAAGCGGAGGGTTTGCACGGTGCCGTTGTCGCTGAGCACGGTGCCGGTGCCGGCGGCGGGAGTCCAGGAGCCGGCGGAGAGGTCGGGCAGCCCGGTCAGCGCCGGACCGAGGTCCACGCCCTTGGCCAGGCGGGC
>CBIHRE010000540.1:0-3875 GCA_966212385.1 uncultured Akkermansia sp.
AGGTGGACGGGCGGGTCCCTCCGCCCGTGGCTCGATATCCAGGCAGCGGGCGCGGGGACGCGCCCGCCCGCCCCGGGACCCTAAGGTCGAAATCCACCAAGCCGCTGGTATGAGAACCATTCCCCTCGCGTTCCTCCTCGCCTCGATTCCCGGCCTGTTCGCGCTCGGCTGCCGGCACATTCCCGCGCCGACCGGCGCCGGCCCGGGCGCGGAGCCGCGTTACCTTTCCGAACCGCTGATCCGCCACCTCTACACCGCCGACCCCGCCGCGCACGTGATCGACGGGCGCATCTACCTCTATCCGTCGCACGACATCGATGCCGGCATCGCCGACCGGACCGATGGCAACCACTACGCGATGCGCGACTACCACGTGTTCTCGATGGCCCGGGTCGGCGCGCCCGTGACCGACCACGGCGTCGCGCTCGCCCTCGAGGATGTTCCTTGGGCGAGCCGCCAACTCTGGGCGCCCGATGTCGCGCAAGTCGGCGGACGCACCCATCTCTTTTTCCCCGCCAAGGACCGCGAAGGCGTTTTTCGCATCGGCGTCGCCACCTCCCCGTCCCCCGCCGGACCGTTCAAGGCGGAACCCGAGCCCCTCGCCGGCGCCTTCAGCATCGACCCCGCCGTCTTCCGCGATGACGACGGGGAGCACTACCTCTACTTCGGCGGCCTCATGGGCGGCCAGTTGCAGCGCTGGCAAGGCGGTCGCTACGACGCCTCCGCGCAACTTCCCTCGAACGACGCTCCCGCCGCCGCCCCGCGCGTCGCGCGCCTCCGCCCCGACCTGCTCGCCCTCGCGGAGCCCGCCCGCGAGCTCCGCCTGCTCGACTCCGCCGGCCGTCCGCTCCTCGCCGGAGACGAGGCCCGCCGCTTCTTCGAGGGCGCCTGGGTCCACAAACACGAGGGCCGCTACTACTTCTCCTACTCCACCGGCACCACCCACCAGATCGTCTACGCCACCGGCGATTCGCCCTACGGCCCCTTCACCTACCAAGGCGTGATCCTGAAACCCGTGAAGGGCTGGACCACGCACCACTCGATCGTGAAGCACCGCGGCAAGTGGTATTTGTTCTACCACGACGCGCAGCTCTCCGGCCAAAGCAACCTGCGCAATGTGAAGGTGACCGAGCTCCGTTACCGCGCCGACGGCTCCATCGAGACCATCGATCCTTTCGTTTCCAAATAACGCCCGCGCCATCCGCCCATGTCCCCGCCCCGCCTCCTCCGTTCGACGCTGCTCGTCGCAGCGCTCGTCATCGCCCCGCTTCTCCGCGCCGCGCCGCACATCGTGCTCGTCGGTGACTCCACCGTCACCGACAACGCCGGCTGGGGCCTCGGCTTCGCGCAGTTCCTCGCCGACGGCGTGAAACTCACCAACACCGCCCGCGGCGGTCGCAGCTCGATGAGCTTCATCAAGGAAGGCTCCTGGGAAAAGGCCCTCGCGCTCAAGGGCGACTACTACCTCATCCAGTTCGGCCACAACGACGAGCCCGGCAAAGCCGGCCGCTCCACCACCGAGGAGGAATACCGCTCCTACATGGAGCGCTACGTCGACGAGGCCCGCGCCGCCGGCGCCACGCCCGTCCTCGTGACCTCCCTCGTGCGCCGCCAGTTCGACAAAACCGACCTCCACAAGATCAACTCCAGCCTGCAAAGCCGCGCCGAGATCGTGCGCGCCATCGCCCGCGAGAAAAACGTCCCGCTCGTCGAGCTCCACGACCGCAGCAAGGAGCTCTGCGAAAAAATCGGTCGCGACGGCTGCTACGTTTTCAGCCCGTCCAAGGAGGGCGGCAAATACGACGGCACCCATCTCAACGTCGAGGGCTACGTGCTCTTCGGCCGCATCGTCGCCGAGGAGCTGCGCCGCGTCGTCCCCGCGCTCGCCCCGAGCCTTCGCGACGAACCGCGCAACCCCAAGCCCGTCGCCGGCGAAAAACGCTACGACGCCGTCGTGGCCTTCGACGGCTCCGGCACACACGCCACCGTGCAGGCCGCCATCGACGCCGCGCCGTCCACCGCCACCGCCGCCAAGCCCCACCGCATCCTCGTGAAGTCCGGCGTCTACAAGGAGCACGTCGTCATCCCCGCCACCAAGCCCTTCGTCCAGCTCCTCGGCGAGCCCGGCGAGGCCGAGCGCACCGTCATCACAATGGACACCAACGTGAAGTCCCCCGCCCCCGGCGCCGAAGGCAAAACCCTCTCCGCCGCCGACAGCGCCACCGTGCTCGTGCAGGCCTCCGACTTCACCGCCGAGAACATCACCTTCGAGAACACGACCACCCGCGAACAAAAGGTGCAGGCCCTCGCCTTCTTCGTCACCGGCGACCGCGCGATCTTGCGCCGCTGCCGCTTCCTCGGCTGGCAGGACACGCTCCGCGCCGACTCGCCCAAGGGCGGCGCCGTCGCCCGCCAGTATTTCGCCGACTGCTACATCGAGGGCCACGTCGACTTCATCTACGCCGCCGGAGTCGCCGTCTTCGACCATTGCCGCATCCACGCCAAGGCCGACGGCTATCTCACCGCCGCCAGCACGCCCGAATCCGCTCCCTTCGGCTACGTTTTCCTCGATTGCAAGGTCACCGCCGCGGCCGAGGTCGAGCGAGGCTTCTACCTCGGCCGTCCCTGGCGCCCCTTCGCCGCCACCGCCTTCCTCCGCTGCGAGCTGCCCGACAAACTGAACCCCGCCGGCTGGCACAATTGGGGCAAGGCCGAGAACGAAAAAACCGCCCGCTACGCCGAATACAAAAACACCGGCCCCGGCGCCGACCTCTCCAAGCGCGCGCCCTGGGCCAAACAACTCACCGACGCCGAGGCCGCCGCCTACACCGTCGAGAACGTCCTCTCCGGCGCCGACGGCTGGCGTCCGGCCCGCTGATCCATCGTCGCTTGGACCGCGGCAGCCCGCTGCCGCTTTTGGCGGCGCGGCCCTGCTGTGCCGCCCCGCCCCACCCGCCGCCCCTCCATCCCCACCCCATGCCCAAGCTCGGCCTGCTCGCTCGCGTCTCCCTGCTCTCCGTCGGCCTGAATGCCTTCGCCGCCGAGCCGTCCGTGCTCTGGTATGAACGCCCGGCCGGCCAGTGGGTCGAGGCTCTGCCCGTCGGCAACGGGCGCCTCGGCGCGATGGTCTTCGGCGGCATCAACCACGAACGGCTCCAGCTCAACGAGGACACGCTCTGGTCCGGCGGCCCCTATAACCCCGCCAACCCCGAGGCCCTCGGCGCCCTGCCCGAGATCCGCCGCCTCGCCGCCGCCGGGGAGCTCAAGGCCGCGCAGGATCTCGTGCAGCAAAAGTTCATGTCCCACCCGGTCCGCCAAATGTCCTACCAGACGCTCGGCGACCTGCTTCTCACCCTGCCGGGCAGCGAAATGGCGCGCGATTACCGCCGCGAGCTCGACCTCGATTCCGCCGTCGCCCGCACCACCTTCCGCCTCGGCAACATCGTCCACACCCGCGAGGTGTTTTCCAGCCCGGCGGACCAGGTGATCGTCATCCGCCACTCCGCGCGCAACGCCAAGCGCCCCGAACAGCCCGCCGCCTTCGATCTCGGCATCGCCTTCTCGTCCCTCCAGTCCTCCACCTCTCGCACCGAGAACAACGACACGCTCATCCTCTCCGGGCGCAACGGCGCGTCCCACGGCATCGCGGGCGCGCTCACCTTCGAGGCCCGCGCCCGCGTCTTCTCCGAGGGCGGTCGGGTCGAGGCCGACGCCGGCCAGCTCCGGGTCGGCGGCGCCTCGTCCGTCACCATCGTGCTCGCCGCCGCCACCAGCTACCGCCGCTACGACGACGTTTCCGGCGATCCCACCGCGCTCAACTTCGCCACTCTCGCCGCCGTATCCGGAAAAGCCTACGACGCGCTCCTCGCCCCGCA
>CBIHRE010000541.1:0-3868 GCA_966212385.1 uncultured Akkermansia sp.
CGGCGGGCGGCACCTTGGCCTTCACGTCGTCGCTCGCGAGCGCGTCGATGAAGTCCTGCTGGAGAAACTTTGCGTGATCGAGCGCGGCGGAGTGGATCTTTTGCGCGCCTTTTTCGCCGACTTTCGGGAGCAGGCAGGCGAGGCGCGTCCAGGCAAGGGTGTTGGACGGGTTGTAGACGAAGTTGATCAACGCCACCAGGTCGCGGACGTGCTGGCGCTCGAAGAACTTCACGCCGCTCGTGATCGTGTAGGGGATGCCGGCGCGGGAGAGCGCGAGCTGCGTCTCGAGCGCGACGAAGTGCGAGCGGTAGAGCACGGCGATCTCGGCGGGTGACACGCCGTCGTCCTCGATGAGGGAGCGCACGCGTTTCACGATAAACTCGGCCTGCTCGCGGTCGTCCATCGCCTGCACCACGTAGGGCTTTTGCGAGTTGGCTCGGTGCGCGATGAGCTTTTTCTCGAAGTGGCGCCCGACGGGCTGCGCCTCGAGCACGCCGTTGGCGAAGGCGAGGATCTGCGGGGTGGAACGGTAGTTGGTCTCGATGCGATGGATGACGGTTCCCGCATGGCGGTCGGGGAAGGTCATGATGTTTTCGAAGTTCGCGCCGCGCCACGAGTAGATGCACTGCGCGTCGTCGCCCACGGCCATGATCCGGTGGTGCGAGCCCATGCGGTCGACGATCTCGGACTGGAGCGTGTTGGTGTCCTGATACTCGTCGACGAGGAGGTGGCGGAAACGGTTGGCGAAATACTCCGCGAGGTCGGGGCATTTCACGAGGAGCTCGAGCCACAGCTCGAGCAGGTCGTCGTAGTCGAGGACGTTTTGCTCCTTCTTCGCGGCGGCGTAGGCGGCGGCGAAAGCCGGCAGGCGGTGGACGATCTCGGTGTATTGCGGGAAGTGGCGCTTCACCGGCTCGTCGAGGGAAAGGCGGGTGTTGCGCGCGAGCGAGATCACGCTGTGGAGCGGGCCGGGCTTGGGGTTGGTCTTGTCCTTGAAGAAGAGCTTGTCGTCGGCCTCGACGGCCTGCTTGAGGAGCGTCTCGGATTCGTCGGCGTCGAGGATGGTAAAGTTTTTCTGGAGGCCGATCGCGTCGCCGTAGATGCGGAGGATGCGCGCGCCGATGGAGTGAAAGGTGCCGCCCCAGAAGCGGCGCGGCTCGACGCTGGTGAGCTGGTCGACGCGGGCGAGCATCTCCTTCGCGGCCTTGTTGGTGAAGGTGAGCAGCAGGATCTCGCCCGGCTTCACGCCCATCGAAAGCAGGTAGGCGACGCGATAGGTGAGGGTGCGCGTCTTGCCCGAACCGGCGCCGGCCAGGACGAGGAGGGGACCCGGCTCGGCGGTCACGGCGTTGAATTGCTCGTCGTTCAGCTCCGCGCGGAAATCGATCTGCGGGGCGGGGCTCTCATCGAAGGACGGGCTGTTTTCGAAGGGGGAATCCATGACTGTTTGGCGAATCACCCTCGCGGCGGAGACGGCGCAGGCAACGCGAAAGGGTGGTTTGCGGAGGCGGGCTGACAAAGGCCTGACAACTTTCCTCTGAACAAGCGCCTGCGGTTCGAGTCAGTCTTCCGGTAAAGCCATGAGACCCATCACCCTCGCCTCGCTGCTCGCCACCCTCCCGCTCGCTTCGCCCGCCGGCCCTGCGCTCACGATCTACAACCAAAACTTCGCGGTGGTGCGCGAGACCCTGCCGCTCGATCTCAAGGCCGGGGTGAACGCCGTGAACTTTTCCGGGGCCACCACCCAGGTGGAACCCGATTCGGTCGTTTTGCGCGACGCCGCCGGCGAAGTCGGCCTGCGCGTTCTCGAGCAAAGCTACCGCGCCGATGCCGCCTCGCAGGGGCTGCTTCTCGCGATGAACGAAGGCAAGGAGATCGATTTTCTGGTCACGGATCAAAACGCCAAGGAATACACGGTGAAAGGCCGCGTGGTCCGCAGCGGTTACAAGGCCGGCGGCGAGGCCGCGACGCCGATCATCGAGGTCGACGGCAAGCTGCGTTTCTCCCTGCCCGGCCAGCCGATCTTCCCCGGCCTGGGCGATGACGCCATCCTGCAGCCCACGCTTGCCTGGCAGGTGAACGCCGACCGCGCCGCGAAACTCCAGGCCGAGCTCGGCTACATCACCGGAGGCATGAGCTGGCAGGCCGCCTACAATCTCGTCGCGCCGGAGAAGGGCGACCAGGTGGACATCGTGGGCTGGGTGACGGTGACGAACAACACCGGCAAACGCTTCGACGACGCCACGATCAAACTCATGGCGGGCGACGTGAATCGTGTGCAACCGGAGCCTCCGCCGGCGCCGCGGATGCGAAAGCAGGAGCTGGTGATGTCGGCCATGGTCGCCGACGCCGCGGTCACCGAAAAAGCCTTCGACGAATTTCACCTCTATTCGTTGCCGCGCCCCGTCACGCTGCGCGATCAGGAGACGAAGCAGGTCGAGTTTCTCCGCGCGACCGGAGTGACCGCGCCGCAGCTCTACATTTTCGACCAGCAGAAATACGGCGCGAAGGTAGCCACGGTTCGCGAATTCAAGAACACCAAGGAAAACGGCGGCCTGGGCCTGCCTTTGCCCAAGGGGCGCGCGCGTTTTTATCGCCAGGACTCGGCCGACAAGCGCCTCGAATTCGTCGGTGAAAACAACCTCGACCACACCGCAAAGAACGAAACGGTGCGCCTCTACACCGGCGACGTCTTCGACATCGCGGTGGAAAAGAAGCAGACCGACAGCGCGATGAGCAGCCGAAACGATTTTCGCGAGGAAGCCTTCGAGGTGAAGCTGCGCAACCGCAAGGCCGAGCCGGCCGAGGTGCGCGTGGTGGAGCACTTTTATTCCTGGCCGAACTGGAAGCTGGTCCAGCAGTCCGATCCTCACGAAAAAACCGACGCGAGCAGCGCCGAGTTCCGGATCAAGCTCCAACCCGACGAGGAGAAGATCGTCACCTACCGCGTGCGCTACGAGTGGAAGTGAGAAACGTAGCGGGCGCATCCTGCTCCCCGGACTTCCCGCAACCCCGCCTCGCCTTTGCGCGCGGCGGGGTTTTTGCTGCCGACGCATGAAAGTCCGCTGCTTCCAGCACGTGCCCTTCGAGGGCCTCGGCCTCATCGATCCGTGGTTGCGGGGACGCGGTCACGAGATCGCGTTCACCCGATGGTGGGCGGGCGACGCCGCTCCCCGCGTGGATGATTACGATTGGCTGATCGTGATGGGCGGCCCGATGAACGTGTATCAGCACCGCGACCATCCGTGGCTCGTCGCGGAGAAAGCCGCCCTCTGCGCGGCCTTCGCCGCCGGCAAACGCGTGCTCGGCGTTTGCCTCGGCGCGCAGCTCATCGCCGACGTGCTCGGGGCGAAGGTCGTGCAAAACGCCGAGCGCGAGATCGGTTGGTGGCCGGTGCGGGCGGTGCCGCCGGAGCCGACCGCGGCCGGTTCGCGCTATGCCTTTCCTGCTTTTGCGACCGTGCTCCACTGGCATGGCGACACCTATTCGCTGCCGACCGGCGCCACGTGGCTCGCGTCGAGCGCGGCCTGCGCGCAGCAGGCTTTCGCATGGGGAGAGCGGGTGCTCGGCTTGCAATTTCACCTCGAGATGGACGCGGCCGCGGTCGCGGAGATCACCGCAGGCTGCGCGGAGGAGCTGAAGGGTGGCGGAACCTGGATTCAGTCGCCTGATCAACTGAAGGCCGGCGCGCGCGCGCATGGTGCCGGCGCGGAGGCCTTGTTGCATCGTTTGCTCGGCGCGATGGAGGCGGCCTAGTCGTTCTCCGCCCGGGGCTCAGGGCGCGCCCTTGGGCGTTTATCCGGGAATCGGCCCGCCCGCCCGGGTTGCGCGACGACCGCGGCCGGGCATTGTCGGGCCGCATGAAAGG
>CBIHRE010000542.1:0-3866 GCA_966212385.1 uncultured Akkermansia sp.
GGGGCGAACGGACACGATGTAGGAGGCGGCTTCGTCCGGAAGCGCGAGGCCGGTGGGGGCTCCGCCAAGGAAAGCGGCGCGGCCGGTCCCGAGAGGCGATGTCGCCACCACGCCCTGGGTCGGGTCGGCCAAGGACCAATCCAAGGCGGCTCCGGAGCCGACGAGGCGCGCGGAGCCGACGAATGCGGTGCGCATGCTCTCCGGAATCTCGGCGCCGGGCGAGATGACCACGGTGCCGACATCGCTGCCGGTGCGGATGAGAAGGCGTCCGGCACCCGAGTCGAATTCTTCAAAAGAGCGGGCTCGGGGAAAAGCGGGGCGTTCGGCGGTCGCGGAGCGCAGATTGTCCACGAAAAACCGGTCCGCGAAGGCGCGATTGCTCTCGGACGCGACCGCGCCGTGGATGATTTCCAGCCGGCCAGGGATCGCCCAACCGCTCAGCGTAAAGCCGTCGATGTTGAGCGGACGGCGACGGGCGAGCTCGGTGCGAGACCCGTTGTCGAGACGAACGATCACTGCGGACCAAGTGGCGAAATCGTAGTCCGCCTCGATCAACAAGCGGTAGCCGACGCCCGGCTGAACCACAAGGCCCGCCGGGGCGAACGCGGCGCCGTGGTCGGCGATCGAGACGGCGTTATCCGCGCCGATTTTCACGAGGGAGTGGAGCTGAAACGTGCTCATGTCGTTGCTGTCCTGCTCGTCCCGCAGCGCGAAGGTGAGCGTTTGCGCGTTGGTCGCCCCGGCGGAGCGCTGCACCGCAAAATCAACACTCGAGAGCACCAAGGGCGTGACGTAAGATCCGAGATCGAGGGAGGCCAAGAACAGCGGGCTATACCGATAGCGCGCGATCTGACGGGCGGTCTCGTTCCTAGGCCCTTGCCGAAAAACGAAGGAGACGGGCGTGGCGGTTTCGGGAAGGGCCAGTTGGGTCCCGGCTCCGCCGAGATACGCGGCCTTGCCGGAACCGAGAGGTGATTCAGTCACGATCCCTTGAAGCGGGTCCAGAATCAGGGATCCCAAGGCGCCGGCCGGTCCCGTGGCGTCGCCGCTGAAGTCCGGTTGAAAATCAGCGCCGGAAAAGACGCCGTCGAAGGCATATAGGCGGCCGGCCCCCGCCGGGTAATCCTCGAAATGCGCCAAACGTCGCAAAGCCGAGCGAGGCTCGTTGGCGTAAAACAACACGCCGCTGGCCAACGAAAGGCCGCTCGTGTCGGCAGCCCCTTGACTGATCACCAAGGTGCCGCTGCCGGCCGAGGCGATTTGAGTGATTGAGCCCGAGGCGCCCGTAAGTTCAAGGGCAGCCGAACTCTGCTCGCCGCAAACGCGAAGCGCGACGGACGCCAATAGAAATATCACGAAGCGAAAGAGCAGCTTGGACATACGCATAAACGCTCCCGGGAGAGTGGCCATAGAAGCAAGCCGGATGAAAAGCCGGAGCGGCAAATAGCGTGGAAACAAAAGAGCGTCGGCGACACGCGCCGACGCTCATGAGCAAGAGGAACAAACACCGCCCGGAACGAACCCGAAGTCCGAACGGATGGATCCGAGCGGAGAAACGGATCAGACCGCCTTGAACACCACCGCGGCGTTCTGGCCGCCGAAGCCGAGGTTGTTGCTCAGCACGGTCGTGAGGCCGGAGACTTGGCGCGCGACGTTCGGCACGTAGTCGAGGTCGCACTCGGGGTCGGGCTCGTTTAGGTTGATCGTGGGCGCGAGGGTCTGCGTTTGGAGAGTCTTGGCGCAGATGACGCTCTCGATGCCGCCGGCGCCGCCGAGGAGGTGGCCGGTCATGGACTTGGTCGAGCTGACGGCAAGTTTCTTGGCCTGTTCGCCGAAGACGCGCTTGATGGCGAGGGTCTCGAATTTGTCGTTGTAGGGCGTGCTGGTGCCGTGGGCGTTGATGTAGCCGATTTGCTCGATGGTGACGCCGGCGCTCTTGAGCGCGCGGGTCATGGCGGCGCCGAGGCCTTTGCCCTCGGGGTCGGGCATGGTGATGTGGTGGGCGTCGGCGGTGGCGGCGTAGCTGGCGATCTCGCAGTAGATGCGGGCGCCGCGCTTTTTCGCGTGTTCGAGCGACTCGAGGACGAGGACGCCGGCGCCCTCGCCCATCACGAAGCCATCGCGGCCGAGCGAGAAGGGACGGCAGGCGGTGGCCGGGTCGTCGTTGCGCGTGCTCATGGCTTTCATGGCGCAAAAGCTGGCGTAGGCGAAGGGGGTGATGGCGGCCTCGGTGCCGCCGGCGATCATGACGTCGGCGTCGCCGCGGCGGATCATGTGCATGGACTCGCCGAGGGCGTGGGTGCCGGTGGCGCAGGCGGAGACGACGCCGAAATTCGGACCGCGGGCGCCGAGCTCGATCGCGACGATGCCGGAACAGATGTTGCCGATGAGCGAGGGGATGGTGAAGGGCGAGACCTTGCGCGGGCCCTGCTCGTGGAGCTTACGGCACTGGTTCTCGTAGGTGAGCATGCCGCCGATGCCGGAGCCGACGACGACGCCGACCCGGTCGGGGTCTTCCTTGGCCATGTCGAGCCCCGAATCGGCCCAGGCCTGCTTGGCGGCGCAGAAGCCGAAGTGGGTGTAGCGGTCGTTGCGACGCGCCTCCTTGGGGTCCATGTGATCCTCGACGTTCCAGCCCTTGACCTCGGCGCCCATCTGGGTGGCAAAGGGGGCGGGGTCGAACTGGGTGACGCGGTCGATGCCGTTTTTGCCCGCCACGAGGCTGGCCCAGAAGGTGTCGGCGTTCTGGCCGAGGCCGTGGATGACGCCGAGGCCGGTGACAACGACGCGTTGGGAATCGGGGAGATGAGACATGGCTTAAAGGAGAGGGAGTGAAGGGACGCCCGAGCGCAGGGCAAGGCCGGGGAATGGGTCGTCAGACGGAGCGTGAGGCGGGCGGACGCGTCCCGAGCCCGCCGCTTTGGGCTTCGCTGCAAATCACGCGCGGAGGGACCCGCGCATCCACCGGAAATCCTCGAATCCGCAAAACGAAAGCGCCCGCTCCGGCGCGGGAGCGGGCGCGGAAAGCGTGATGCTATCGAAGCGGAAACGGAGCCTTAGGCGGCGCCGGACTTGCCCTTGATGTAGTCGACGACCTGGCCGACGGTCTTGAGCTTCTCGGCGTCGGCCTCGGGGATCTCGCCCTTGATCTCGTCCTTGAACTCTTCCTCGAAAGCCATGATCAGCTCGACGGTGTCGAGGGAATCGGCGCCAAGGTCGTCCAAGAAGGACGCGGTGGGCGTGATCTGCTCTTCGTTCACGTTGAGCTGATTCACGATGATCTCTTTGACGCGCTGTTCGATGGTTTTTTGGTCAGCCATGTTGGTGAAAAAATTAGATAAAAGAAGGGCTCACATCGCCATGCCACCGTCAACGGCAAAAACCTGACCGGTGACGTAGCTGGCCTCGTCGGATGCGAGGAAGGCGACGGCGTGCGCGATCTCGGCCGCCTCGCCGAAGCGCTGCATCGGGATGAGCGCGGTGGCGCCTTTCTGGACTTCCTCCGACAGCTCGGCGGTCATGTCGGTCTTGATGAAGCCGGGGGCGACGACGTTCACGGTGACGCCGCGCTTGGCGAACTCCTTGGCGGTGGCCTTGGTGAATCCGATCATGCCGGCCTTGGCGGCGGCGTAGTTGGCCTGGCCGGCGTTGCCCATGATGCCGGTGACGGAGGAGATGTTGACGATGCGGCCGAAGCGGGCGCGGCACATGGGCCAGCCGATGGCCTTCGTCCAATAGAAGCAGCTCGTGAGGTTGGTCTGGATGACATCGTTCCAGTCGGCGTCGCTCATGCGGGCGAGGAGGCCGTCGCGGGTGATGCCGGCGTTGTTCACGAGGATGTCGATCTTGCCGAATTCCTTGAGCAG
>CBIHRE010000543.1:0-3860 GCA_966212385.1 uncultured Akkermansia sp.
CCCCGGCTTCGCCCTCATCGCCCGCCGCGCCCGCGCCCCGCTCCAGCTCATCCACGTCCGCTCCAGTCCCCTCATGGCGCGCAAAGGCCATCCGTGGTGGAAACTACCGCCGCTCCCCGGCCGCTTCGAGTTCACCCTCGGCGAGCTCGTTCCCTTCGATCCCGACGCTCCCACCGCCTCCCTCGTCTCCCGCGTCGACGCCCAACTCCGCTTCCCGAACCATACCACCTAAACCCGCCTCCGAACCAGCGGCTAGTAGCCGCCCACCTAAACCCAGCGTCGCGGCCCCACGCCCGCGACACATTCTCCCAAGGAAGTGCCATTGGCAGCTTCCATTAGTGGTTAAACAAAAGCCGTCCGTGCCGCCCGCCTCCGCCACCCACCTCGTCCTCATCCCGACCTACAACACCGGCCCGCGCCTCCTGCGCACGGTGCGCGAGGCCCTCTCCGCGTGGTCTCCCGTCTGGGTCGTGGTCGACGCGTCCACCGACGGCTCCGACGCCCCGCTCGATGCCCTCGCCGCCGAACACGGCCCCACCGCCCTCCGTGTTTTCCGCCGCCCCGCCAACGGCGGCAAAGGCGCCGCCGTTCTCGACGGCCTCGCCGCCGCGCTCGCGGAAAACTTCACCCACGCGCTCGTCCTCGATGCCGACGGCCAGCATCCGATCGACTTCATCGACTCCTTCATGGCCGCCTCCGCCTCGCGGCCTGACACCCTGATCCTCGGCCGCCCCGTATTCGGCCCCGAAGTGCCGCTCGAGCGCCTCTACGGCCGAAAACTCAGCGTCGGCCTCGTCCACCTCGAATGCCTCGGACGCGACATCGCCGACCCGCTCTTCGGCTTTCGCGTCTACCCCGTCGCCGCCACGCACGCCGTCCTTTCCTCGATCCGCTCCGCCCGCCGCTACGACTTCGATCCCGAGATCGCCGTCCGCCTCTTCTGGCGCGGCGTCCCGCCCCTCAACCTCCCCGCCCCCTGCCGCTACATCGCCAAATCCGACGGCGGCGTTTCCCATTTCCACTATCTGCGCGACAATGTCCGCATGGTCTGGCTCCACGCCCGCCTGATCACCCGCCTCGTCTTCACCTTCCCCGCCGTGCTCGCCGCCCGACGTCGTATTCGCAACATCACGACACGCCGATGAACCTACCACGTCGCCACTCCGCCCTGATCCTCGCGTTCGTCGCCCTCGCGACCTTTCCCGGCCGAGCCTCCGCCGAGCCCTACGCCGCCGAGCTCACGCCCGCCGCCCGCGCCCGTCTCGATACGCTCGCGCGCCCGCGCATCGTCGTCGCCGAGTTCACCGAGAGCCGTTTCACGCCTCTGAAGAAAAAGCCGGTCGTCGTTCCCGGCATCGTCCGCATCGACCGCGCCCGCGGCCTCAGCCTCGCCTACAAACAAACCAACGCACCCGTCGTCATTCTCGACGAAAAAGGCCTCCTCCTCCGCCATCCCGACGGACGCGAGCAACCCGCGCCACCCGAAGCCGCCGACGACCTCCGCCTGCTCCACGCCCTCTTCGCCTTGGATTTTGCCACGCTGGAAAAATCCTACTCGCTCGCCGCCACCGAAGGCGAAAACGGCGCCTGGACCCTCGTCTTTACCCGCCGCCCCGACGTCGCCGCGACCTATCGCGAGCTCACCCTTTCCGGCGACGCCACCCGCCTCACCCGCATAGTCCTCGCCAAGACTCCCAACCTCCACACCGACATCACGCTCGGGCACACCGAATTTTCCGGCGAGTTCACCCCGGAAGACCTTGCCCGATACTTCCGCTAAATCACGCCGTATCCGTGCCCATCCGTGTGATCCGTGGTTAAAACCTCCGCCGTCTCACCGCCCTCCCCGCCGCCGTGCCCCGCTCCCGCCTGCCTCTTCTGATCCTGCTCGCCTGCGCCGCCCTCTGCGGCGCCTGGCTGCTGAACCTCGACCCCAAGACGCGCTTCACCACCGACGTCACCGAGCTGCTGCCCGCCGACGAACGCGACCCCGAGGCCCGCCTCGCGCTTTCCCTCGTCCGCGAACGCCAGTCCCGCGTCGTCCTCGCCGTGCTCGAGGCCCCCGCCGACACGCATCCCGCCAAGCTCGCCGCCGCCGCCGAGGCCTACGCCGACACGCTCCGAGCCTCGAACGCCTTCGCCGACGCCCACCCGCTCGGCGACCGCTCCTGGCAACACTCCCTCGGCCGCGACATCCACGCCCGCCGCTTCGATCTCCTCCTCCCCGGCTGGCTCGCCGCCCAACGCCGCGCCTACGCCGCCGAGTTCCCCGCCGCCTCGCCCGCCGCCTTCGCGCCTTGGCTCGCCCGCCGCACCATCGCCGCGCTCGACGCCCGCCTCGCCTCGCCCGAGGGAGGCGCGCTCGCCGAGCTCGCGCCGTCCGACCCGCTCCTCCTCCTGCCCGACCTCGCCGACCGCGCCGCTGGCCTGGCC
Source organism: uncultured Akkermansia sp. (assembly GCA_966212385.1). Taxonomy (GTDB): domain Bacteria; phylum Verrucomicrobiota; class Verrucomicrobiia; order Opitutales; family Opitutaceae; genus IMCC26134_A. Next base: position 2,434 of record CBIHRE010000543.1, read on the forward strand.
GCCGCACCGGCCGCCACTCCCGGCCGCGCCCTCGTCTGGGCGGAGACTCGCGCCGGCCCGCTATCCGAAGAAGGCCAGGAGCCCGTCTTCGCCGCCCTCGCCGCCGCCGACTCCGCCGCGCGCGCCTACGTTCCCGCGCTCCACTCCCGCTACACCGGCGTGAGCCGCTTCGCCGCCGCCGCCAAGGCCTCCACCCGCTCCGAGATCTCGCGGCTCAACATCGCCGCCCTTGTCGCCGTCCTCGCGATCTCCGTCGTCTTCGTCCGCCGCGTCTTCGGTCTGCTCCACCTCCTGCCGGTCCTGCTCTTCTCCACCCTCGGCGCGGTCGCCGCGACCACGCTTATCTTCCCGCGCGTCCATGTGCTGGTCTTCGTGATCGGCTCGCTCCTCTCCGGCGTCGCCGTCGACTACGCCTTCCACCTCGTGCTCGCGCATCGTGAAGGCGAAAGCTACCGCGCCCGCGTTCGCCGCCTGCTGCTTCCCCTGCTCGGCGGCGCCGGCACCACCTTCGCCGGCTTTCTCGCGCTCGTGTTCTCCGAGCTCCCGCTGGTGCGCCAGCTCGGCGTCTACGTCGCCTGCGGCATCGTCGCCGGCCTCGGCGCCACTCTCCTCTACTTCGCCGCCTTCCCCGGCCTCGACCTCCGCCCCCGCGTTTGGAAAAATCAGGCCACCGCGCCGCGCCGACTCCGGCTTCCGCTTCTGCTCGCGCTCGCCGCCTTCTCGATCTTCGGGCTCGCCCGGATCCGCTGGAACGACGACCTCCGCGCCCTCGAATACCCCTCACCTGCGATCCGCGCCGAGGACGCCGCCATCCGCGCCGTCTTCGGAGAACGCGACGAAGGCGCGAGCCTCATCACCCGCGGCGCCTCCTTCGCCGAGGCGCGCGAACGCTGGCAACAACTCGCCGACAGCGCCCCCGCCGGCGCCGCCCTCTCGAGCATCGCCACGCTTTTCCCGCTCCCCGCCGATTACGCCGCCGCGCAAACCACCACCACCCGCGCCAGCCTCTCGGAGTTCGCCACCGCCCTCCCCGCCGCCGGCGCCGAAGCCGGTTACGAGCCCGACGCCTTCAAACCTTTCTTAGCCGACCTCCGCCGCCACCTCGAAGCCCCCGCCACCGACTACGAGACGCTCGCCCGCGACACCCTCGATTCGCTCCCCGGCCCGCTCGGCCTGCTCGCCCACGGCGACGCCGAGGGCACCTGGTTCCTCTCCCACGGCTCCCGCCCCATCCCCTTGGAATCCGCGCCGGGCACGCTTTCGCTGTCCGGAATCGAGGGGCTCAACCACCTCTTCGCCCGCTACCGTGTCGCCGCCGGCAAGCTCAGCTTCGCCGGCATCGCCACGCTCGTCGTGATCGCTTGCTTTTTCCACGGCCTGCGCGACGGCCTGCGCACCGCCGCGCTGCCGCTGCTCGCCACCGCGCT
>CBIHRE010000544.1:0-3860 GCA_966212385.1 uncultured Akkermansia sp.
CCCAAGTCTGCCGGCCAGAACTTTCATGTCGATGCGGGGCGCATGGAGCGCCACCCCCAGCCCCAACCCCCCCCACCGAAACATCACGACAACGCTTTTGGCATTCCCCCCCCGCACCGGGCCCCCCGCATCAACCACAGCCAGGGCCGCAAATCACTTGGCGGCCCCCAAGCGCCCGCGCAGCCTCCGCCCGATCCCGCTTCCACCATGGTTTCCGTCATTTTCCGCACCTTCGCCTTTCTCGTCATCCTCTTCCTCGTTGTCTACATCGGCACGGAGAACACCCACCAGATCGCCTTCCATTTCGGTCTTCTGCTCGACAAGCCGGCGCAGACCTCCGCCGCGCTCGTCTACTTCGCCGTCTTCTCCGTCGGCGTGATCGGCGGCACCCTCCTCAACGCCGGCCGCTCCGCCGGCGGCGACCGCTCCGGTTCCGATCGCGAAAGCGGCTCCCGCTCCAAGAAAAAGTAGCCCGTCCGCGCGCGGGCGCTCCGGCTCCCGCCAGTCGCTCCAAACCCGGGCCTCGAACACCCGGGCCTTTTTGCGCCCACCTTTCGCCAAATGCCGCGCAGCTCGCGCCCTGCGCTCGCGTTACGCTTGGGCACATGCCCGCGTCCGCCCTCGATCCCCACGACCCGCTCCCGCGTTTTCACGCCTGGCTCGCCGACGCCCGCGCCCGCAAACTCCCCGAACCGACCGCCATGGCCCTCGCCACCGTCTCGGCCGACGGCTCGCCATCCGTGCGCATGGTGCTCCTCAAGGACGCCGACGCCGCCGGCTTCGTTTTCTACACCAACCTGGAAAGTCCCAAAGCCGCCGCCCTCCGCGCCCGGCCCGAGGCCGAGCTCTGCTTTTATTGGAATCCGCCCGGCCGCCAGGTCCGTATCCACGGCATGGTTACTCCCGTGACCGAAGACGAGGCCGACGCCTATTTTTCCTCGCGCCCCTACCTCAGCCGCGTCGGCGCCTGGGCCTCCGAACAATCCCGCCCCCTCCCAAATCTCCTCGCCCTCCCCGCCCGCGTCGCCGAGTTCACCCTCCGCTTCGCCACCTCGGTCCCGCGCCCCCCGCACTGGGGCGGCTTTCGCCTCGCCCCGACCTCGATCGAGTTCTGGGAAGAAAAACCCTACCGCCTCCACGAACGCATCGTCCACCGCCGCACCTCCTCCGGCTGGACCGCCACCCCGCTCTACCCCTAGGCCGGCGTTCAATTTGTCCCCTCCGTCCTATCCGCCCCGTAAATCCCATTTTCCCTTCGCACGCGCCGCGCCGCCTTTCGCGTTGAACGCACCGCGACCTCCCGCCGTTCTTTTGCGGCATGCTGGTCCTTCTTCGCCGCCTCGCGCTCGGCCTCTTCCTCATCGCCGCCGCCTCCGCCGTCCTCCTTTTCTCCGATCTCGGCTCCCGCGCCAAAAAGCCCGCCGCCTCCGCGCGCGCCGCGGCGCCTTCCGATTCCTCCGCTGCGGGACTCCCTGCTCCTAGCTCCCCGCTCCCTGCTCACAAACCCCGCGTCGCCCTCCTCCAGCACTCCTCGCAGATGGTCCTCGACCAGCTCCGCCAAGGCGTGCTCGACGGCATGGCCGAGCGCAACTGGCCCAAGGACTCCTACGAGTTCGCCTATTTCAACGCCGAAGGCGACATGCCGGTCGCGCAAACCATCGCCCAGCGCATGGCCACCGGCGGCTACGACCTCCTCATCTCGATCAGCACGCCCTCCCTCCAGGCCGTCGCCTCCGCCAACCGCGAGGGCCGCACGCCCCACATCTTCGGCGGAGTCACCCTCCCCTCCGCCGCCGGCGTCGGTATCAGCGCGACCAACCCGCTCGACCATCCCGCCCACCTCGCCGGCTACGGCACCATGCAGCCCGTCGCCCGCTGCTTCGAACTCGCCATCAAGCTCAACCCATCTCTCAAAACCGTCGGCACCCTCTACAACGCCGCCGAGTCCAACGCCGAGGCGCAGATGAAACTCGCCCGCGCCGTGTGCCAGAAACTCGGGCTCACCCTTCTCGAGACCACCGTCGAAAACTCCGCCGGCGTCTCCGAGGCCGCCAACGCCATCATCTCCCGCGGCGCCGAAGCCGTCTGGGTCTGCGGCGACACCACCGTCCTCTCCGCCGTCGACACCGTCGTCGCCGCCTGCCGCAAGGGCTCCGTCCCCCTGTTCACCGTGATCCCGCCCAACGCCAAAAAAGGCGGCCTCTTCGACGTCGGCGCCAACTACACCCAGGTCGGCCACCTCGTCGGCCACCTCGCCGGCGAAGTCCTCTCCGGCACCAAGAAACCCGCCGAAATCCCCATCACCAACGTCGTCCCCGAAACCTTTGTCATCAACCTCCGCGCCCTCGCCGGCCTCCGCCCCGGCTGGTCCATCCCCGCCGATCTCCGCGCCACCGCCACCCTTGTCATCGACGAAAACGGCGTCGAACACGCCGTCCCGCCCAAGCCCGCCGCCGATCCCGCCCCGTCTTCCTCCTCTTCCTCGCTCCCTGCTCCCAGCTCCCCGCTCCCTGCTCTTCTCCGCCCGCTCCCCAAGCCCGTCCGCATCACCACCATCCTCTACACCGAGTCCGCCCCCGCCGAGGAAACCCTCGCCGGCATGAAGTCCGGCTGGGCCAAGAGCCGCCTCGTCGCCGGCCGCGACTACGAGCTCAAGCTCCGCTCCGCCCAGGGCGACATCGCCACGCTCGGCGCCATCTACGACGCCGCCCTCACCGAAGGGGCCGACCTCATCGTCCCCCTCTCCACCCCCTCCCTCCAAGCCGCCGTCCGCCGCGTGAAAGACCGCCCCGTCGTCTTCACCATGATCGCCAACCCCATCGCCGCCGGCGCCGGAAAAAGCTTCACCGACCACCTCCCCAACATCACCGGCGTCGCCGTCCTCGCCCCGATCCAGGAGATGCTCGACCTCCTCGCGCGCCACTACCCGAGCTATCGCCGCATCGGCACCCTCTTCTGCCCCGCCGAGGCCAACTCGGTGGACGTGAAAGACGCCCTCGCCGCCGTCTGCAAAGCCCGCGGCATCACCCTCGAAACCGTCGCCGCCAACACCGCCACCGAGCTCCCCGACGCCGCCGCGTCCCTCGCCAGCCTCAAGATCGACGCCATCGTCCAGGTCTCCGACAACCTCTCCAGCGCCGGCTTCACCAGCATCGCCAACGCCGCCCGCCGCGCGCAAAAGCCGCTCTTCAGCCTCAACAGCGCCACCGTCCCCCTCGGCGCCCCGCTCTCCATGGGACGCGACTACTTCGCCGTCGGCGAACACACCGTCGCCATGATCGAGCAAGTCATCGCCGGCACGCCTCCCCCCCAGAACCCCTTCCTACAACCCCCCCCCCAGTGAAGCTCACGATCTCCCCCGCCCACGCCCGCGCCATCGGCATGGAGCTTCCGCCCGCCCTTCTTAAGGAAGGCAAAGTCGTCGAATAACCCGCCCCGCCTCGCATCTGCGTTTTCCGGCGTCCCATCCGCCCTCTTCGTCCTCTCCGTCCCATCCGTCCCACTTCCTCCGCAATGGAAATCACCACCACCCGCGCCGCCGACCAAACCGTCGTCCTCCGCCTCGCCGGCCGCCTCGACGCCAACTGGTGCCAGACCGTCCAGGACGCCATCACCGCCGCCATCCGCGCCGGCGATCACCAGCTCCGGCTCGATCTCTCCGGCGTCGCCTACATCAGTTCCGCCGGCCTCCGCGTCTTTCTCACCGCCTACAAACAGCTCCGTGCCATCAAAGGCGCCTTCTCCCTCGGCCCCGTCTCCCCCGAAGCCCGCGCCGTCCTCGACCTCGCAGGCCTCGCCATGCTCCTGGCGCCGGAGCCTTCCAGTGGCACGGACGTCTCGCCCGTGAGCGGCGAGGCGTC
>CBIHRE010000545.1:0-3856 GCA_966212385.1 uncultured Akkermansia sp.
ACCTGTTCAACGCAAACTGGACCGACATCACCCTCGCCGCCGGCGCCGTGCTTCAACTCGGCGACAGCACCCAGACCATCGACAACCTCGTCATCACCGGAAACAGCGTCATCGATTTTGGAAGCGGCGGCTCCACCTTCGACATCAACAACCTCACGCTCACCGGCGATTCCGTCCTCACCATCCTCAACTGGGCCGACGACTTGGATCGCTTCTACGCCAGCGTCAGCCCCGGCTCCAGCAACCTCGCCAAGATCGTCTTCGACGGCCTCGGCGAAGCCGCATGGAACTCGGGCTCCGGCGGCATGATCGTGCCCACCGCCCCGGTTCCCGAACCCGCCGCCACCGGCCTTCTGCTGTTCGGCGGCCTCTCCGCCTGGCCCTTGCTTCGCCGTCCGCGCCGCTCCGCCCCACTCCTGAGCTAGTCTAGGCAGGACACCCTTCCCCCTCCCCGGGAGCCCGCCCGGGGCCTCTCGCGGGCTCCCCGCCGAATTGCGCATCAAGCGAAAAATCTTTTGTCTCCGGGCCTCGCTTGCGTGTCACTTCCGCCCGAAGCCCGTCGCCCGCGCCCGGATGAGCCGCTCCTACCTAGCCCCCGATGAAGACCACCAGCCCCTGACTTGGGTGCGGGGTCGTCCGCTTTACGCGGCGCACATCATCGTCGCCGGCCTCGCGCTCAGCATCATCGCCACGACCCTGCTGCAGGCATTCGGGGCCAACGCGATCCTCGACAAACTCGTGTTCGACAGCGCCGCCGTTCACGCCGGCGAAGCCTGGCGCGTGCTCACCTACGGGTTGGTGAATTTCCCCAGCATCTGCATCGCCTTTGATATCGCCCTGCTCCTCTGGTTCGGACGGGACGTGGAGCAATTTTTTGGACGCCGCGTCTTCCTGCGTCTCTACGCCTTCATCTATTTCATCCCGCCGCTTCTCCTGACCGGCTTCGGCTTTTGGCAGCCGACCGCGCTCGCCGGCCAGACCGGCGCCCTCGCCGTCTTCGTCGCCTTTGCCACGCTCAATCCCCAGGCTGAAGTCTTTCTCAACATCCTCGCCAGTTGGGCCGCCGTCATCCTCGTCGGCGTCTTCACGCTGATCGCCGTGGCCTACCACCAATGGGCCGCTCTCGTCGCCCTCTGGGGCACGACCGGCTACGCCTACGCCTTCGTCCGCCACCAGCAGGGTCATTTCTCGTTTTCATTTTCGCGTCTGCGGCGCACACCGCCCGCCGCCGCCCCGCGTTCTCCGGTCGCCGCGGCCGTCCGCGTCGGCCCCGCCCGCGCAAAAGCCGCTCTCCCCGACGCCCCGCTTCCCCGCATCGACGAGGAGATGGCCGAGGTCGACGCCTTGCTCGACAAGATCAACCGCTCCGGCATCGGCAGCCTCACGCCGCGCGAACTCGAGCGACTCGAAGCCGCGCAAGCCCGCCTCGCCCGTCGCTACGAGCACCGCTGAGCAGGCGGACGAGCGGGGGCCCTCCGCCCGTCGTCTGAGCAGGTGGACGGGCGGGTCCCTCCGCCCGTAGGTCGAGCCACGCGGAGCCGCCCCGCTTGTGTGCCCGTCCTTCCTCGTTCCTCGGGCAGATACGCCCCCGCCCTCGTCGTCCGCCCCGTCCGCCGGCGCCCTGCCTCGACGCGTCGGCTACTGCGACATCACCTTGAGCGCCTCGCCGCTCAGTTCGTTCGACGTGTTGATCGCCACGTCGCCCAGCGAGACGATCCCCACCAGCCGCTTCTCCCGGTTTAGCACCGGCAGGCGCCTCACCTGCTTGCGCTCCATCAACTCCGCCGCGTCCTCCACCTCCTGATCGGCGTAGATGTAGACCACGCCCGACGACATCACTTCCTTGACGATCGTCCAGCGCGGATCGCGGCATTCCGCCACCGCGCGGAGGGCGATGTCACGGTCCGTCAACATCCCGACCAAACGCCCGCCGTCGCAGATCGGCAAGGCGCCCACGTCCATGTCGCGCATCACCACCGCCGCCTCCACCAGGTTCACGTCGGACTGCACGCACCGCACATAAGGCGTCATGATTTCTTCGATTTTCATCCACGCATCTTAACCTCGGCCCACCCCGCGCCCATCGGCGCCCGGCCCCAAGCCGACACCGGACCGCCTCCGCCCCGCGCCGCTCCATCGTGGATGTTGACGAGATAGAGCGGACGAACGGGTGCGGAGCCGGGCCGGGCCGATCTCCCGGCGTCTTACCGTGTCCGCCGCCCGGCGCGAGGGGGGCGCTCGCGCCCGGGCGGAGGAGCTTTTCGCCCGCTCGATTCCCCGAATCCGGCGGAGGCCGCCGCCCCACCGTCGCCCCCGCCCCGGGACCGATGCCGCCCCGCCCCGGACCCCGCTATCCTTCGGACCGTCGGTCGCCCCGCCGCCTCCTCCCATGCAGACTCACACTAAAGCCAGCTCCCGCACGCCGGCCAACATCGGCCGCCTGCTCGCCGCGGACCTTCGCCCCTCGGGCGGGAAAGGCCGCCCGTGACCATCCTCGTCGTCTCCGAACCCGGCATGGACGGCGTGTTCCGCTACGTCGAGGGCCTGGTTCATCACCTCCTCTCGCGCGATATCGTCGTCCACCTCGCCTACTCCGACGTCCGCGCCGGCGAAGGACTCCAACGCCTTGTCACGCGGGTGGAAAACGAGGGCGGCCGCACCCTCAACCTTCGCGTCGGCAACCGCCCTGGCCGCGAGGATCTGCGCGCGCTCTTCGCCCTGCGTTCCTTCGTCCGCCAGGTCCGCCCGGACCTCGTCCACTGTCACAGCGCCAAGGCCGGCGCGCTCGCCCGCGCCCTCCCCTTCCTCGGCGTGCTGGGCGTCCCCTTCTTGTATCAGCCCCACGCATACATCGGCATGCGCCCCTCCCGCGGCCGCATGGACTTCGCCTACGATGCGATCGAGCGCGTCCTCGGCCGCTGGAGCACCACCGTCACCTGCTCCTACGACGAGCAGCGCTACGCCCTCCACCACCTGCGCATCCCGGCCGGCCGCGTTCCCATGGTCGCCAACGGCGTCGACACGGCCCGCTTTCATCCGCCGACTCCGGCGCGCCGGCGCGAGCTGCGCGCCGCCTTCGGCCTGCCCGAAGACGCGCTCGTTCTCGGCACCATGTGCCGCAGCTCCGCGCAGAAAGATCCGCTCACCCTTTACCGCGCCTTCACCCTCGCCGCCCGCCGCGACCCGCGCCTCATCCTCTTTCACGTCGGACAGGGAGAGCTCGACGCCGAACTGGAAAACATCGTGCGCGAGCACGACCTCGGCGCCCGGGTCGTCCGACGCCCCTACCTTTCCGCGCCCGCCGATTTCTACCAGGCGCTCGACGGCTTCGCGCTGACCTCCCGTTACGAGGGTCTTTCCCTCGCCTTGCTCGAGGCGCTGGCCAGCGACCTGCCGCTCATCCTGAGCGAGGCGCCGGGCAACGGCGACCTCCTCCACCGTCCGCTCTCCCACCTCTGGCACGCGCCCATCGGCGACAGCGCCGCCTTCTCCGTCGCCATCTCCAACTGGGCCGCGGAGCGCGGCTCGCCCGCGCGCGCCGCCTGCAACCACAGAGAGATCGCCCGCGATCTCTACGACCAATCCCGCGCCTATTCCCGGGTCGTCGGCCTCTACGGCCGCCTCCTTCCCGCCGGCGCCCTCCCCGAAACCTCCCCCGCTTACGCCCGGGCATGAGCGACCTTGGCCGCTCCCCATGGGCATCCCCCTGAAAACACCCCATCCCGCGCCAGAATCCCGCCCGCTCCAGCCGCGGCTCCTATCCGATTACTCTTTGCCCAGCCGATGAAAACACGTCCCGCCACTCCCTCACGCCTTGGCGAACGCGTATTCCCCGGCCTGCGACCCCGCTCCCCCC
>CBIHRE010000546.1:0-3856 GCA_966212385.1 uncultured Akkermansia sp.
CCCCTTGTCTATCTGCGCGGCCCCCAGGGCGCCCGAGGCCGACCTCATCGTGATCGACGAGTCGCTCTCCCCCGCGCAGCAGCGCAACTGGGAAAAACTCTCCGGCCTGGCGGTCATCGACCGCGAAGAGGTGATCCTCGACATCTTCGCCGACCGCGCGAGCACGCGCGAGGCGGTGCTTCAGGTGGCGCTCGCGCGCATGGAGTATTCGTTGCCGCGCCTGACGCGCGCGTGGACCCACTTGTCCCGCCAGCGCGGCAAGGGCGGCATGGGCGGCGAAGGCGAGACTCAGCTCGAGCAGGACCGCCGCTTGGTCAACGACCGCATCGTGAAGCTGAAGCGCGAACTCGCCGAGGTGCGCAAGCAGCGCGGCGTCCAGCGCCACAAGCGTCAGCGCGTCCCGGTGCCGACCGCCGCCATCGTCGGCTACACCAACGCCGGAAAGTCCTCGCTTCTCAACGCGCTCACCGGCGCCAGCGTGCTCGCCGAGGACAAGCTCTTCGCGACGCTCGATCCCACGACGCGTCAGCTCCTCTTGCGCGGGAACCAGAAACTCCTCGTCACCGACACGGTGGGTTTCATCCGCCGCCTGCCGCACGGTCTCGTCGAGGCATTCAAGGCCACGCTCGAGGAGGCCATTGTCGCGGACTTCCTCATCCACGTGCTCGACGTGACCGCGCCCAACGTCGCGGCGCACCACGCCACCACGCTCGGCGTGCTCGGCGAACTCGGCGCGGACGCGAAGCGCATGCTGACGGTTTTCAACAAAGTTGACGCCGCCGACGAGGCGCAGCTCATGCGCGCGCGCTCGCTGGCGCCGGACGCGATTTTCGTCAGCGCCCGGACCGGGGAAGGGCTCGCCGGCCTTGAGGATCAATGCCTCGAGCTCATCGCCGACGCCTTCGGGCAGATGAAACTGCTCATCCCGCACGCCCGCTACGACCTGATCGCCCGCGCGCACCAGATCGGCCACGTGCAGCAGGAGGAGCAGCGCGACGACGGCGTCTTCCTCCAGGTGCGCATCCCCCCGAACCAGCAGGCGGCCTTCCACGGCTTTGCCGCCGTCGGTTAAATTTCCGCCGCAGGGAGGTGTAACAGGAAGTAAGGTCAAACGCCCCGTCCGCCGGTGGTGGAGCGGCTTGACCTCAAGACGCTGACGCGGCGCAGCCGCGCCCAATCCCCAAGCCAACGCGCTGTGGTCGACGCGTTCCGCCTCTGCCATCACTTCCTGTTACACCCTTTTCTCCGATATCTCCGGATATCAGGCCTTGACCGGCGCTTCCGGAGCGGCACGTTTCCCGGTCCCTTCCTTGCCTGATGGTGTAATGGCAGCACAGGTGACTTTGACTCACCTAGTCATGGTTCGAATCCATGTCGGGCAGCCAAGGAGGGCGACGATTTCGAGGCGGATTTACCCTCTGAAACAACGACTTGGGGGCTTATCGCACGGCCGCCTCCGCGGCACGGTAGAAGAGGGGCGGGGGGACCTGTCCGTCCACCCCGCAGTCCTCGGCTTTTGTCTCAGGGCCAAGGACTTTTTTGGTCTGGCTCAATACCGCCGCGGCCGGGCGATTCGGTCAAAGTCCTGCGCAAGCAACTTCAGCGCCTCGCGCATCTCCGGTCCTTGCATCGCCGGGCCGTGTCCGGTGACGACGAGCTCGGGCTCGAGCGCGGCGAGCCGGCGCACCGACTCCCGGGCCGCGTCCCAGTCGGGCGTGTAGTATTGCGGGGGACCGTGCATCTCGGGTTTTTGCGTGAGCACGGCGTAGGCGGATTCCTGACGCGTGGTGATAAACGCGTCGCCCGCGATCAAGGTGCGGTCGGCCTCGCGCCAAAGCGAGACATGGCCCGGCGTGTGGCCGGGAGTCGGGATGCAGCGCCAGCCGGGCATGAAGGGCACTTCCTGGTTTTCCGAAAGCAACGCGAGCCAGCGCGAGACGTTGATCGGATGGCGCGGATAGAGCCCCGCGGCGCGGGCCATGAGGCCGCCGCCCACGCCCGGTTGCGGCGCGGGGTAGGATCGCGTGCCGTTGAGAAACGGGTGCTCCAAGCGATGCGCGTAGATCGGCGTCTCCCACTCGGCGGCGAGTTCGGCCAGCGCGCCCACATGGTCGAAGTGGCCGTGGGTGAGAACGATGGCCGCGGGCGGCGTGTTCTCGCCGAAGCGCTCCGCGGCGGCCTTGTAGATCGCGTCGGCCGAGCCGGGGATGCCGGCGTCGATCAGCACCCAACCACGTCCGCCCGCGAGCCCGAAGAAGACCACGTTGACGAGCAGCGTTTTTTTATACGCGAGGTCGTGGGCGATCTCCTCGCTGCGTTCGAGGTTCGCCAAGTCGACCGCCACGGCGGTGGATTGAAGAGGAATTTGTTCGGCCATGCCTATGCAGACCGAAGAGGGGCGCGCGGCGTTCCTGCCAGATACTCCGGAGCGGCCGTCCGAAAATCTCCCGGGCCTGAACGGACGGCAAATAGCCGTCCCGCCCCGTGGAAAATCAGAACCGCAGGCAAACCGGTTTCGGCGTCGCGAAGGAGCTGTTCGCCGGTGTGAGGTCGCCGCTCGTCCGGTCGACGGAAAACACAGCCACCGCGTTCGCCGCCTGTCCGGCCACGAGCAGCCAGCGCGCGTCAGGACTGAGCGCGAAGTGGCGCGGTTTGGCCGGGACCGGCACGTGCGCGCGCGGCACGAGTCGTCCGCTCTCGGCGTCGCGCGCGAAGACCGCGACGAGGTCCGCGCCGCGCACCGAGGCATAGACGCTGTGGCCCGAGGGATGCACCGCGATTTCCGCGGCCTTCGAGGGAGCGGACGCGCAATCGGCCGACAACGCCGAGACCGTCTCGACGAGCGTGAGCATGGCCGCCTTTTCATTATAGGCCGCGACGGAGACGCTGTTGGCCAACTCGTTCACGATGTAGACGTGGCGGGAGTCCGGGGAAAAACAGGCGTGCCGCGGTCCCGTCCCGCGCGGCAGGTCGAGCCAGGCCTGCGGCGGGTTGGGCGCGAGCGCGAGCGATGCCGGATCGCAGGCGTAGAGGTAGACGCGGTCCGCCCCCAGATCCGGCACGAGCAGCAGGCGTCCGCCCGGCGCCCAGGTAACGCCGTGGGCATGCGGGGCCTCCTGACGGTCCGGCACCGCGCCGGAAGCGTGGTCGTGGGCGAAAAACGCGACTTTTTCCCCGATGCGCCCATCGGGCTCGACGCGATGGACGCTCACGCTGCCGCCCGAGTAGTTGGCCACCGCGACGAGGCGTCCGTCGGGCGACAAGGCGACATCGCAGGGGCCGGCGCCGCCGGTGGAGCTGGTGTTGAGCGGCGAGAGCTGGCTCGCCTCGTCGACCGCGAAAGCGTGGATCGTCCCCGGGTCGCCTTCGGCCACCGCGTAGAGAAAGCGCCCGTCGCCCGAACGGGCGAGAAAGGAGGCTTTCGGCACCGTCGCCACGGCCCGGTCGCCGCTCAGCGCGCCCGTGGCGGGATCGAAATCGGCGGCGTGGATGGCGTCCGCATAGTTGCCGAAGAACACCGGGATCGTGCGCGCGGCCGCCGCGGCGGAGCAGGGGAGCAGGGCCAAGGGCCCGCCGATCAAAAGGGTGCGGGCGAGGGTGGAGAAAGCGAAGGCGGTGCTCATGAGGGCTTTCGTCACCGCATGGTCTGCAAGGTTGCATGTCGCGAGGCGGATTTTCAGTTTGGCCGGTTCATGGCCCTTTTCAGTCTCCTCGATCTCACGCACGCCTTCGGTGGCGCCCCCGTCCTCGACCACGTCAATTTCCAGGTGGACCCCGGAGAGCGCGTGTGCCTCGTCGGGCGCAACGGCGCGGGCAAGTCGACGCTCATGAAGCTCCTCTGCGGGCTGATCGCGCC
>CBIHRE010000547.1:0-3854 GCA_966212385.1 uncultured Akkermansia sp.
GGGGATCCGTGGATACCGCGGCCGCTCAGGCCTTGGGGGCGGCGATGTTCTTGCGGGCGGGCTTCTTGGCCTCCTCGCCCTCGGCGGCGGGGGCGGGCGCCGCGGCGTCGATGCCGGCGGCGGCGGCCACGGCGGCGGAGGCGGCCTTAAGGTCGGCCTGGCCGCGGTTGCCACGGCGGCTGTCGCGCTGGGCGAGGCCGGACTGCACGGCGGCGACGATGGTCTCGACGACGATGCGGATGGACTTCACGGCGTCGTCGTTGCCCGGGATCGGGTGCGAGAGCTGGGTGGGATCCGAGTTGGTGTCGACGAGACCGACGCAGGGGATCTCGCAACGCTTGGCCTCGGCGACGGCGATCGCCTCGTGGTTGGCGTCGACGACGAACATGATCGAGGGCAACTCGGGCATCTCGAGGATACCGGCGAAATTCTTGGTCATGCGGACCATCTCGCGCTTGATGGCGGCCTCTTCCTTGGAGGAGAGCTTGGCCAGCTCACCGGACTGTTCCTGCTGCTGATACTTCTTAAACTTGGCGATCGACTTCTTGACGGTCGCGAAATTGGTGAGGGTGCCGCCCAGCCAGCGGTCGACGCAGTAGGGCATGCCGGTGGAGTTGGCGGCCTCGCGGACGATCTCGCGGGCCTGCTCCTTGGTGCCGACGAAGAGCACGTTGCCGCCGGAGGCGACCTTGTCCTCGATGAAGGAGTAGGCCTTCTGGAGGAGCTCGTGGGTCTTGCCGAGGTCGATGATCGTGATGCCTTGGCGATGATCAAAGACGTAGGGCTTGGAGCGCGGATTCCAGCGCTTGGTCTGGTGACCGAAGTGAACGCCGGCGTCGAGGAGGTCTTTAGCGGTGACTTGCATGTGATCTATGTATCTTTCGGAAACACAGGTCGGCCGATGGGCCGCCTTGCGATCGTAGGATATTGAGTTGTGGTTGTTGTGTTTTGTTTGGCTCTTTTCGGAGGAAAAGAGGGTCGAGCACACGGAGCGGCGAAGCGCCACGCAAGCGCGTTCTAGGATATTTTCAGATTTTATCGAAAAGGTCATTGACAGTGGCTGCACGCATCGCACGGTCTCGCCTCCCGTTTGTTGCAGGGTGGAGCAGCCTGGTAGCTCGTCAGGCTCATAACCTGAAGGTCGTTGGTTCAAATCCAACCCCTGCACCCATGAAGCCCCGGATTAACTATCCGGGGCTTCGCCATTTATGGCGTTTCCCAAAGGCGCATCAAATTTTGAAACACCGGGCAACATTGGCGAACTACGGGAAGCTAAACCCGTAGTTTTCACCGTAGTTTTTTGGCATGCCCCAAGAGGGGAAGCGGACAAACGAAGTCCCGCCATCGCTCCGTCTTGCGCATACCGCTAACGAACCGCTTTTCTCTAGGCATGACGGTTAAGCGCCAACCATTCGATTTCGCACGTTTCTGCGAAGAGATGGCGCGGCGTCTTCCCTGCCAGCATCCACGCGCCGCTCCATGCGAAAGGATCAAGGCAAGAACGGGCAGGCTATTCTACCGCCGACAATGCCCGGACTGTGGCGCGGCACTTTCTTCGCATCTAAAATTCTCCGATGTCCGAGCATTTCAGGCAAACGGCGGCACCCTGGGGACGTGGAACGAGCCACTTTATCATGAATGGATCTTCCAGCGCATGGCGATCGCGCAAGAAATCAAACGAGACCTCGGCTGGGACTACGGCGGCTTCTGGCGGCGCTACGACGCATACCTCCTTTCGGACGAGTGGCGAATGCGACGGCGGCAAATTTTTGAGCGGGACAGCTATCGCTGCAAAAAATGTGGGGAGGCCCCTGCCGCACAGGTCCACCATGAAACCTATGCCCGCGTCGGAAACGAGCTGGATGAAGACTTAATTTCTGTGTGCATCCCCTGCCATCGAAAACTCCATCCGAACCGAAAGTTCGCTGCTTTCGGCGACCTGAATCCCAACGATTAGACCGTATTGGCAATTTAGATACGCCATTCCTTCTCTTTCCCGGAAGAATGGCCAGAGCCACTATGGATGTTTAACCGACGGGAGAAGTGGTTGAGGGACGCATTATCTCCTGCGGCTTCCCGAAAAGAGAATTCGCAGCCTCAATCAACGGCTGGTCTATCACCATGTCCTTGGCGTCGACCAAAATCACATCGCAATCCGTCGCGCCCAGAGGCAGGGGAGCGCTAGCAACACCAACAACGTAACGAGCCCCAATCTTGTAAGCGGCAGCTCTAGTCAGATTGAAAAGGACCACCTGCCGCTCGCTGCGCGGCAGATCAATCGCAGCTACCAGAAAGGCCTCTTCGTGCTCCTCGAACTTAAAGATCCGAAACGCCATACCATCGCCCTGAGCACTCTCTATTTTTTGCGCGAAGCCCGCCGCGAGCTCCGTGCGATCACGGCGTCGAAGCTTCGCGAGCCTCGGTATCACTGATCGAACTGCATCCACCGTGCACGGCTGAGCCAGCATTTTGGCTTTTTCGGCTAACTGCTGATTTACTACCACCGAGCCTCCAATACCGGCGTATAAGTTATCGATCAGCCAATCGACAAAGTAACTGGGCTTCTCGGCTTCCTCCCAACGTCGCATTGCTTCGAGATGCCGTTCATGAACCCCGTCGATATCGACCACCGTTTTATTTTTAAGGGCCAGTAAAAGCCGCTCCGGTTCAAAAGTTAAAAACGCCCATATGTCTTCGGAGCGCGCATAACGGTGAATCAATCCATTCTCGTGCAGGACAGCTCGGGTATCCAGAAAAACCAGAAAATCAGGAAAGGTGTCCGCCAAAAGCGCCAAGAGCCGAAATTCCTCTATCGAGAACAAATGAACGGGAACTGCATCTCCGGGATAACAACTCGGGGAAAACTGGAGCCTTGTGCCATAAAATTGGCCGTCTGACGTCACCAATCCATAAACGATCAGTGCGACGACTCCCGAGATTTCAGTTTTGTCCACTTTCAGCTCATGACCACGCGCGTTGGTGAAGGTGAAAAAATTAGGGTCATCTGCGGCCTCAATCATCGCGCGCAGCTGCATCAGGGCCTTGTTCACGGCGCTAGCCGCCCTGCTGGTGTCCAGTGGGCTCAAAACGACGTCAACGCCGTCCACCAACTTAGTCTTTACCTGAATCACCATGAGTGTGCCGCCGAAAACAACGAGCACGTCCGCAGCCTCCTTGGTCTGCCCGCCAGATTTCTGATATTTTGGGCTCCGAACCGTAAAGTCGGCCAGAAAGGTAGAGGCGCATATTTGCTCGATCCAGTCTTCCGCAATCTGCCCAAGATTGGGACGCGGCTTGGCGTTGGAAGATGTGGAATTATTACCAGGGTCCTCCATATCAGTCATTTTCGGAGTAGATACACAACCGAGCGAAAATGACTAGCGACGAAACAATCGTTCAGCACTTCCTGCGCAACCTGGTCCGGCAAACGCAAAAGGTCAGAATGCAGACCGCCTAACTCGCCTACGCGTCTGGTTGTTCTGGTTAGCGCCCATCCCCTCCCGCACTACA
This sequence comes from uncultured Akkermansia sp., assembly GCA_966212385.1. Classification (GTDB taxonomy): domain Bacteria; phylum Verrucomicrobiota; class Verrucomicrobiia; order Opitutales; family Opitutaceae; genus IMCC26134_A. Next base: position 3,511 of record CBIHRE010000547.1, read on the forward strand.
GTCTCCACATCTTCGCGGCGGTAACGGAAACACCCTGGCGTAATTTCCACTCGGACTAGCACACCGTCCCTCGTCAGCCGCCAAAGCGTTACGCGGCTGATCCCCAAGGACCGCGCCGCCTGTTTTTGCGTCAACAACAACGGTGCGTCCGTCCACGACCCTGGCCGGGGCGCTTCAAGCCGCCCGGTCGCAAGCCGGTCCAGCGTGTCCCGCTCGGCGTTGGACAAGCTGCCATCGTTGTCCGCGATAGATCGAAGAAAGGCCTGCGTGGTAGGATTCATATTCAGAACATGGATACGGACCGAAAGGCCGAAGAGCACCCGTCAACACGCCTGTGCGTTCCG
>CBIHRE010000548.1:0-3852 GCA_966212385.1 uncultured Akkermansia sp.
CTGGCGCTGGTCGGCTGCGCTGGCGAGCGAGGGCGGCTGGACGGGGCGCGCCTGCGGCGCGCTGCGGACTCTCTGGAGCGCGCCGAGTTTGTGGCGCGCGGTGCTCACGGGGTGGGTGAACGGTTTTTTGCCCTGCGGGCTGTCGCTCTCGGCCCTCTTGTTGTTGGTGAGCCGCGACTCGCTCGAGGGCGTGGTGATCGGGGCGTATGTCTTCGGCTTCGGCACGCTGCCGGCGTTGTTCGTGACGGGCTGGCTGGGCAACAAGGTCTCGGCGCGCGCGCGCGGCGCGTGGCTGCGCGCGGCGGGCGTGTTGCTGGCGTTATTTGGCGTGCTGACGGTGTTTCGCGGCAATGCCGCGGTGCACCATTGGTTCCATCGGCACACCGTGCCGGCGGTGGCGGATGGCGGGGACCACGCCGGGCATGGGCACTGACCCCGCCCCGCGACGTCGCTTGGGTCAGCCTCCGGATTTGATCTCCTGCCAAAGGGGAAACAAACTCAGGCGAGCCAACCAAGGGGACATGGCGGCTTCGTCCACGCCGGTGGTTTCCAGTATCGCGCGGATGTCGGCGGGATGCTTGGCGGAACCTCCTTCCCGGTAAAACTCGAGTTTTCGAAGGACGACATATTCGGGAGGCGCGACATGAACCTCTATTTCGTCGCTCCAGCGGATGCGGCGGCGAAGGGGGAGCGCCCAAGCGTGGAGCGGATCGACGCCCACGAGGTAGATGTCGGCTTTGTAGCCGGTCTCGTGATGGATGAGGTTGAAGTGGCCTCGCTGCGAACGGGCCTGCTCGGCTCGAATCACGGATTCGGGGGGAACATAGAAGTCGGCTTCCGGGAACGCGCGGAGAAGCGCGGTTCGGGTGGAGTCGTTGAGCGCGAGGACGACGTCGAGGTCGTTGGTCACGCGCGGCTGGCCGTAGAGGATCGCGGCGGTCGCGCCCGTGATCATGTAGGGCGCGCCGGTGGCGGCGAGCCGCAGGGCGAAGAGGCTCAGCTCATCCGGTGCGTGCATGAAGGATGCGGTCGGCGACGGCGCGGCGAATTTGTGAATCGGTCCATTCGGGATGGCGGCTTTGAAAACCGATCGAGAGGAGGCGGCGCATGGTGGCGTTCATGCGCAGAGCCTGGGCGATGCGCTGCTGCGGAGTCATTGCCCGGTATATCGCCGCCTGATGCGCCTGGGCGGCGTATTCGTGGTCCGAGGGGGCGGTTGCGGCAGGCATGACAAAAGGGTAGGCGAATGGGGTGGGCGGGCAAGCGCGGCGGTCGGCGCGAACAGTGCACGATCACCGCGTGAGCTTGCGGTATTTGATGCGGTGGGGGCGGTCGGCGTCCTTGCCTTTGCGCTTCTTGAAGTCCTCGAGGTAGTCGGTGTAGTTACCGTTGAAATACACCACTTGGCTGTCGCCTTCGAAGGCGAGGATGTGCGTCGCCACGCGGTCGAGGAACCAGCGGTCGTGGGAAACGACGACCGCGCAGCCGGCGAAGGTCTCCAGGCCTTCCTCAAGGGCGCGGATGGAGTTCACGTCGAGGTCGTTGGTCGGCTCGTCGAGGAGGAGGAGGTTGGCGCCGCTCTTGAGGAGGCGGGCGAGGTGGACGCGGTTGCGTTCGCCGCCGGAGAGGACGCCGACTTTCTTGGACTGATCGGCGCCGGTGAAGCCGAACTGGGCGCAGTAGGCGCGGGCGTTCACCTCGCGGCCGGGCATGCGGATGATCTCTTCGCCGTCGCTGATCGCCTCGTAGATCGTCTTCGAGTCGGGCAAGGAATCGCGCGACTGGTCGACGTGGCTGATGACCACGGTTTCGCCGACTCGGAGGGCGCCGGCGTCGGGTTTCTCGGCGCCGGTGATCATGCGGAAGAGCGTGGTCTTGCCCGCGCCGTTGGGGCCGATGACGCCGACGATGCCGCCGGGAGGCAGCGAGAAACTGAGGTTTTCGAAGAGGAGCTTGTCGCCGTAGGCCTTGGTGATGCCGGAGGCCTCGACGACGAGCTGGCCGAGGCGCGGGCCCTTGGGGAGGACGAGTTCGAATTCGCGCTCCTGCTCGGCGACGTTGGAGGAGTTGACCATCTTTTCGTAGGCGCTGATGCGGGCCTGCGATTTGGCGTGGCGGGCCTTGGCGCCCTGGCGAATCCAGGCGAGCTCGCGGGCCATGGCTTTCTGGCGTTTGTCCTCGGCGCGTTGCTCGGCGGCGAGGCGGGCGGATTTTTGCTCGAGCCAGCCGGAGTAGTTGCCCTTCCACGGAATGCCGTGGCCGAAGGAGAGCTCGAGGATCCACTGGGCGACGTTGTCGAGGAAGTAGCGGTCGTGGGTGACGGCGATGACGGTGCCTTCGTAGCGGGCGAGGTGTTGCTCGAGCCAGTGGACGGACTCGGCGTCGAGGTGGTTGGTCGGCTCGTCGAGGAGGAGGATCTCGGGCTTTTGGAGGAGGAGGCGGGCGAGGGCGACGCGGCGGCGTTCGCCGCCGGAGAGATTGTCGACGATGGCGTCGCCGGGCGGGCAGCGGAGGGCGTCCATGGCCATCTCGACCTGCGGGGCGACGTCCCAAGCGCCGAGGCGCTCGATGTCTTCCTGGAGCTTGGCCTGTTTTTCGGTGATGGCGTCGCGGGCCTCGTCGGTGTCGGCGGCGGCGAGCTCGTCCCAGGAGGCGTCGTAGGCGGCGGTGAGGTCGGTGAGGTGTTTGACGCCCTCTTCGACGCAGGCGCGGACGGTGGAGCCGGCGGCGAGCTGGGGCTCTTGTTCGAGGAGGCCGACGCGGTAGCCGGGCTCGAAGTGGATGCGGCCGTCGATCTCGGTGTCGCGGCCGGCGAGGATGCGGAGGAGGGAGGATTTGCCGGAGCCGTTGAGGCCAAGGACGCCGATCTTGGCGCCGTAGTAGAAGGAGAGGGAGATGTCGCGGAGGATCTCCTTGCGTTCGATCTTCTTCGAGACGCGCATCATGGAGAAAATGATCTTCGGTTCTTCGGGCTTGGCCATGGAGGGAAACGCAAAGCGGAAGCCAAGTGTCAGGAAAGACGGAAAAATCGCGGGAGAGCCCGTGGAAAAATGGAAGCCGCGGCGGCGGTGTCGGGCCAAGCCTTGTGTAACCTATTGGGTGACGCAATGGCTGGGGGCGGAGTGCGGGGCGTTGAGGGGCGCTTAGGGAGGCGCCGAGGCGGAGCGTAGGCGGTGGGGAGAGGGAAGGGAGCAGCGGTGAGGGCGGGCGGAGCGCTCGGAGCGGAGCGGGGCGCGAAGGTGTGGCGGGGGGGGCGGAAAGCACCGGAGGGAAAAAGCGGGGAAGGCGGGGGCGGGCGGGATGGCGGAGGCGGCGCGGTCGGGGAAAATCGAGCGCATGTCGATTCGCGCGCCGGAATGGGTCCGCGTGCCGCTGGCGGCGGCGCAGGGCTGGAACCGCCACGGGGCTTTCAAGCACTCGGCGGCGGTGAGTTTCTACACGTTGTTCTCGCTCGCGCCGGTGACGATCATCGTGGTCGGGATCGCGGGTTTCGTGTTCGGGCGGGAGGCGGCGACGCGGCAGGTGACGGAGCAGTTGCGCGAATTGGTGGGCACGGAGGGGGCGCGGCTGATCGTGCAGGCGGTGGACGCGAGTCGGGCGGAGGCGGACGGGTGGACGGGCGCGACGATCGGCTTCGCGATGTTGCTGGTGGGGGCGACGACGGTGTTCGGGCAGTTGCAGGAGTCGTTGAACGAAATCTGGGGCGTGCGGGCGCGGCCGGACCGCAAAGGCTGGGTGGTGCTGATCGCGCGGAGGGTGGTGTCGTTCGCGATGGTGCTGACGGTGGGATTTCTGCTGCTGGTGTCGTTGGCGCTGACGACGGTGCTCTCGGCGCTGGTGCGCTACGCGGAC
>CBIHRE010000549.1:0-3851 GCA_966212385.1 uncultured Akkermansia sp.
CGCCCCCACCCTGCCCGGCTACGCCGGCCTGCCGGGACGTTACGACGAAGCCGTCGCGCCCGACGGCAAACTCCGCCCCGCCTGGGCCAAGTTTCTCCAGACCCTCGGCCCCGATCCCACCGCCGCCCTCCGCCTCGCCGTCGAGCATGCCCGCCGCGCCGTCGTCGAGCAGGACATCTCGCTCAACATCTACTCCGGCGAAGGTTCCTCCGCCGCCGCCTGGCCGCTCGACGCCGTCCCGCTCCTCCTCGAGGACGCCGACTGGAACTCCCTCGGCGAAGGGCTCCGCCAGCGCGCCCGCCTCTTCAACGCCCTCCTCAAGGACCTCTACGGCCCTCAACGCCACCTCCGCTCCGGCGCCATCCCCGCCGCCTTGGCGATGGCCAACCCAAACTACCTCCGCGCCTGCGCCGACCTCGGCCGCGGCCGCCAGCCATTCCTCCACACCTACGCCGCCGACGTCGGCCGCTCCCCCGACGGACGCTGGTGGGTCATCCAGGACCGCCTCGATGTGCCCGCCGGCCTCGGCTACGCCCTGCAAAACCGCCTCATCGTCCGCCACGCATTGTCCGAGACCTTTCTCCAGACTCCCGTGCGCCGCCTCTACGGTTTCGCCCGCGATCTCCGCTCCTCGCTCGACCGGCTCCACGCCCGCTCCGAATCGCCCCGCCTCGTCCTCCTCTCCCCCGGCGCCGCCAACGAGTCCTACTTCGAGCACACCTACCTCGCCCGCCACCTCGGCTGCCCGCTCGTCGAGGGCGGCGATCTTCTCGTCCGCGACCGCCAGGTCTTCCTCCGCACCGTCGGCGGCCTCCGCCCGGTCGATGTCGTCCTCCGCCGCGTCGACTCCGATTTCTGCGACCCGCTCGAGCTCAACCCGCGTTCCCTCCTCGGCGTCCCCGGCCTCGTCGACGCCGCCCAGGCCGGACGCGTCGCGCTCGCCAACCAGCTCGGCGCCCGCGCCCTCGAAGGCACCGCCTTCCTCGCCTTCCTCGATCCGCTCTGCCGCTCCGTATTGGGCGAGGAACTACACCTCCCCAGCGCCGCCACCTGGTGGTGCGGCCAGCCCGAGGCCCGCGACTACGTCCTCGCCAACCTCCACGCCCTCGTCCTCAAGCCCGCCTTCGGCGACGGCGCCCCCCGCTACGGCGCCCTGCTCTCCGACGCCGAACGCTCCGCCCTCGCCGACGAGATCCTCGACAACCCCTCCGCCTGGTGCGGACAGGAACGCGTCCTCCTCGGCACCACCCCCGCCTGGCACCACCCCTCCGACGCCCTTCGCCCCGCGCCCTTCGTCATGCGCGTCTACCTCTCCTGGCAGGACGGCGACTACCAGGTCATGCCCGGCGCGCTCACGCGTTTTAATCCCAACGGCGAGGACGCCATCGTCTCCCTCCAGGCCGGCTCCATCTCCAAGGACACCTGGATCATCGCCCCCGGCTCCCTCCCCGAGGGCAACCTGCTCCCCAATCCCCGCGCCGCCTCCGTCTCGCGCCACGGCTCCGCCACCCCCAGCCGCCTCGCCGACTCCCTGTATTGGCTCGGCCGATACCTCGAGCGCACCGCCCGCCTCGCCGCCCTCCTCGAAAAGCTCGACCCCCTCCTCCGCGACGAGAGCGCCATCCTCGATCCCGACGCCGCCATCGACGCCGCCCGCCTCGCCCTAGAGCTCCAGGACAACATCGCCCCGCCCGGCGCCCCGCTCTACGGCCTCGTCGCGCTCGCCCGCCGCGCCGCCGCCGACCGCCGCCTCCCCGGCGGCCTCGTTTCCAACCTCCTCCGCCTCTCCCACAACCTCGAGATCGCCAAGATCCGCCTCCCCCCCGAGGCCTGGGACATCGCCCGCCGCCTCCGCGCCCTCGGCGCCGAAGGCGCCTCCCCGCTCCCCGCCGCCCTCCGCGCCCAGCTCGCCACCCTCGAAAGCATCGTCGGCGACACCCTCGCCCACGACACCGGCTGGCGCTTCCTCGAGATCGGCCGCCGCCTCGAACGCGCCACCCAGCTCCTCTTCCTCCTCCGCGGCCTCCTCGCCCGCACCCCCGCCGCGCCCAGCGAGTTCCGCCTCCAGACCACGCTCCACCTCGCCGAGAGCCTCTTCACCTTCCGCGCCGCCTTCCCCGGCACGCCCCACTCCGCCGACGTCCTCGCCTGGCTCCTCTCCGACGCCGAGAATCCCCGCGGCCTCCGCTTCCAAGCCGAGCGCATCGCCGAACACCTCGCCGCCCTCCCCGACGAGCTCGCTCCCCGCGCCGCCGAGCAGTTGCGCAACGTCGCCTTCCGCCTCACCGGCGCCGCCCGCCTCGCCGAAAGCGAATCGAGCGACCACAACGTCCACGCCTTCGTCGTCCGCTTCGTCCAAGACCAGCTCGCCCTCCTCTTCGACCTCCACTCCCGCCTCGCCCGCCTCCACTTCGCCCACGACGACGCCCACCCCGAGTAGAAATCTTTCTCGTCCTCTTTTTCTTACTCGTTCTCCCCGGCCCCGTCCGCCTTCTGTCGCTCTGTCCTCCGGCCCCCTCCGCTTGCTCTACCGCATCCAGCACGACACCGTCTACCGACACGCCGCCCCCGCCGCCTCGGCCTGGCAAACCCTGCGCCTGCGCCCGCGCGACGAGCCCGGGCAGACCGTCTTCGAGTTCGACCTCGAAATCTTCCCGCGCGCCCGCGACCTCGCCGAACGCCGCGACGCCTTCGGCAACCACCTCCACGTCTTCTCCGTCCGCGAGAGCCACGCCGAGTTTCGTGTCTCCGCCGCCGCCATCGTCCGCCGCGACGCCCCGCCCCCGCCGCCCGCCGACTGCGCCGTCACCCTCTCCACCGCCGCCGCCGCGACCGAGTCCGACATCCTCGCCGGCGAATTCGCCCTCGAACAATTCCGCCACCCCACCGAATTCGTCCCCTTCGCCCCCGCCCTCCGCGAACTCACCTCGCGCCTTTCCCCGGACCTCGACCTCGTCGCCGCCCTTGCCGCGCTCGGAGAAATTTTCCGCCGCGATTTCACCTTCGACACCACCGCGACCGACCTCGGCACGCCCCTCGCCACCGTTCTCCAAACCCGCCGCGGCGTCTGCCAGGATTTCGCCCACCTCTACCTCGCCTGCGCCCGCCGCCTCGGCCTCGCCGCCGCCTACGTGAGCGGCTACCTCCGCACCGAGCCTCCCCCCGGCCAGCCGCCACTCGTCGGCGCCGACGCCATGCATGCGTGGGTCTCGATCCACGTTCCCGGCCACGGCTGGATCGACTACGATCCGACGAATCACTGCTTCGTCGGCGAAAACCACGTCACCGTCGCCCGTGGCCGCGACTACGCCGACGTGAGCCCCATCCGCGGCATCTTCAACGGCGGCGGCCGTCACACTCTTTCGCTAGGAGTCACCGTCACCCCCATCGAAGCCTGCCTCCTCGGCTAAACACACCAGGTGGACGCGCGGGTCCCTCCGCGCGTGGTTTGACCTCGTGGAGGGCGGCGCTCCGTCGCCGCCACTCGCGGCCCTTGGCCGCCCATCGAAACCCGCCGTCGCGGCTCCAAAAACCACGGCTCACCACCCAAGGAAAGCCCATGGGGCCTTTCCATTAGCGGTTCTTCCCCGGATCGATTCCGTCATTCCGCCGCCCCCGCCGCCTGCACCCCCACGCGGTGAAACACCGTCGGGCTCTTCCACGAGCAAAGCCCCAGCCGCATATCCCGCCCCGCCTCCCACAGCCAGCGCAGGATCACGTCGGTGCTGAAAAGGTAGACATGTTGCCGCCCGCTGGCCGCCGCCATCTCGAAGGCCCGGCGCACCAGCGCCGAGCCGATGCCGCGGCCGCGCGCGTCCGAGCGCACTGCGGCGCTGCGCAGCAGCACGGCC
>CBIHRE010000550.1:0-3848 GCA_966212385.1 uncultured Akkermansia sp.
TGACGCGCGACTGGTTCGCACAAAACGGCATGCGCATAACCCGCCCGGGCGGTGCTCGCTCCTATCTGGGCGCGGTCGACGGCATGCCCGAAATCACCTTACGCTTTTATCCAGCCGCCGAAATCGCCCGCGAACTCGACACCACCCTGCCCCGCCTCGGCGTCGCCTGGTGCCTCGCCAACCCCCGCGTCAGCACCGTCATCCTTGGCGCATCCAAACCCGCCCAACTCGCCGAAAATCTCGGCGCCTTGGAGCTCCTCCCCAGGCTCGCCCCGGAAGTGCTGGCACGCCTCGACAAACTCACCCGTCCCGCCGCGACTTGATCCGTCGCCCCAGGCCGCCCTTCCTAGCTTTTGACCGAAAGCTTGTTACGAAAGCCGCCAGAGTCCGCCCCTGATTTGCGAGCAGCGCGAAACTCCGCAAGTCTCCCGGTGTCCTATCGGGCACGCTCCCATGAAAATACCGCCTCAACGCCTCGCTCTGCTCAGCCTTGCCGCCGTTGTTGGAAATCTCGGCGCCGAAGAGGCGGCCAACTCGAGCTCCGGCGAAACGCCTCCCTCCGCGCCCGCCGGGATCTCCACCGCGGTCACCCCGGTCAGCGCGCCGCCCGGGACCATTCGCCTCGCGGGGGCCAACGGCCGCGAAGTGGACTTCGCCGGCATCTGGGAAGCCCGCCCCGAAGGCCTCGTCGTTCTCATCAGCATCGAGGCGCCCATTTCCACCGTCGCCTGGGAACGCTTCGACCTCGCCCGTCTGCGCAACGACCAGCCCGCCATCGACGCCGCCCGTCAGCGGGCGATTTTCCTCCGCAGCCCGCAACCCGTGAACCTCGGACTCTTCGCCGGCCTCCTCACACCCGCGCAGGCCGGAGCCGAGTTGCGCCGGGTTCTTGACGAGGCGATGACCGTCAAGGTGCCCGTCCGCTATCGCACCACCACGACCGCGACCAACACCACCGCGCAGCTCCCCGTCGTCTACAACGGCATCGTGCTCAACCAGTCCGCGCTCCTCTCGCAGAACAAGACCGTCAGCGAGACCCGCGTGAGCCCCGACGAGCTCACCACCTCGCCCCGACGGCTGCTCGAGATCCTCGCCCGCACCGACGGCGCCGCGCAGGAGCGCCGCGAACTTTTCGAGCTCGTGAAAACCAACCCCGCGCTTCTCGAAAACATCGGCTCCGCGCTCGACCGGATCGCCGCCTCCGTGCCGCCCAAACACCTGCTCCCGAACGATCCGACCGTCGTCACCCTCGCCGCCCGGCTTCGCGAGTTTTCCAGCCGCCTGCGCTCGCTGACCAGCTCCACGTCGATGGACTTTTCCGATCAGGTCCTGATGCGCGACCTCCTCCTCCTCGCGGACAGCCCCAGCCTGCGGTAATAACGACGGAGGTCCCCGCTTTCGGATTGAAGGTGGACGGGCGCGTCCCCGCGCCCGTCGGTTTGGATTCACGACAGATGGCGTGGGGTATCCGCGATGAGCGGGTGCGGGTGCGCCCCCCCCCGCGCACGCTGCATGGCGACCGAGGCACGGGCGGAGAGACCAGCCCGTCCACCCAAAATACCCAAACGACCAACTGTCGCTGTTACTACGCGGCCCGCGCCGCGGCCACCTTCGCCTTCGCCTGCTCGTAGATCGCGAGCAGCGCCGCGAAATCCTGCTCCTTGTCCCGGCTCACGATCACGTGGGTGAACCGGTGCTTCTCGCGCAGCTCGACCTCGGCCGTCTGCATGCGGTGGGCGATCTCCGCTTCGCTTTCGCCACGTCCGCCGAGCCGCGCGCGCAGTTCGGGGATCGGCACGTCGATGAACACGTCCGTGAAGTGACGCGCCAAGACCGGATTCCCCGCCGCCGCGCGCCGGAAGTTTTCCACCCCCTGCACGTCGACGTTCATCACCAGACTCCGCCCCGCCGACAGCGGCTCGATCACCGACGAAGCCAGCGTGCCATAGCGGTTCTTCTTGTGGACCCAGGCCCACTCGAGGAAGGCCCCGGCCAGGACTTTTTGATCGAACTGCTCCGGCGTGAAGAAGTGGTAGTGCACGCCGTTCACTTCGCCCGGCCGCGGGTCGCGCGTCGTGCTCGTGATCACCCGCGTGAAGCCCGGCACCTCCGCCACCATGCGTTCGCACAACGTGGTTTTTCCGGAGCCGGCCGGACCGGCGAGAACGAGCAAGACGGGCGTGGAGGAAGTGCCTGCGGACATGGCGGTGCGTCGAAAAGAAAACCGGATCAGATGAAAAACGCCGTGCCGCCCACCGCCACGCCCGCGAGAGCGAAGCCCGTGCCGACGAGCCGCGCCCGCCCCGGCACGCGTTGAACCCAGGAAATCCAGTCGCGCAGGCGCCAAGGCTGGGCGCCCAGCCAAAGCGCCGGGGTCAAGACGAGGTATAGCGCGGCCTTGTAGATAAGCGCGACGCCGTAGACCCCGTAGCCGGCATAGAGGAGATTCCAGGAAACCAGCAGGATCAGCGCCGCCAGCCCGCGCACCGCGAGAAACTCCGCGACGTAGAAAAACGAAAGCACCGCCACGATCGCGAAGCCGATGAACAACGCGTTACGATATTCGCCAAAGTCCGCCTCGGACAGCACCGCCACGCGCGAAAGAAACAAGGCCGCCGCGCCGCCAAAGAGGACGTAGGCAGCCGTCCGCGAGCGGGGAAAGGCCGCAAGCGCCGCGCGCAGCGCCGAGGTGTCGGCGATGAGCACGAGACCCAGGGCCAAGAACGCGATGCCGACCAAAAGGATGGCGAGGAAGAGGGACATGTTTGGGAAAAGGTTCGCGGAGCGGCGCTCAGACTTCGCTGAGCACCAGTTCGCCGTAAAGCGTGCTCACGCTGGCGCGCGTGATCTTCAGCGGCACGATCTGGCCCACGAGCCGCGGATTCGCGTCAAACACGCACACGCGGTTGCCCGGCGTGCGGCCCGTGAAACGCTCGCCGGTCTTGTCCGGGCCCTCGACGAGCACCTCCTCGACCGTGCCGACCAAGGTCGCCGTGCGGCGCTCCGAGTTGCGCTTCAAGACGTCGAGCAGCTCCTGGTTGCGGCGCTCCTTCACCTCGTCCGGGATCTGGTCGCCCAGCTCCGCCGCCGGCGTGCCGGTGCGGATCGAGTATTTGAAGATGTAGGCCATGTCGTAGTCGCAGGCCTCGAAAAGCTCCTTCGTCTGGAGAAACTCCTCCTCCGTCTCGCCCGGGAAGCCGACGATCACGTCGGTCGAGAAATACATGCCCGGCCGCGAGGCGCGCAGCGCGTCGACGATCTCCTTGTAGCGCTCCCGCGAGTAAGGCCGGTTCATCGCCTTCAGGATGCGGTTGCTCCCGCTCTGCAGCGGCAGATGCACATAAGGGCACAGCTTCGGCAGACGCGCGTAGGCGTCGACGAGGTCCTGCTTGAAACCGCGCGGATGCGGCGAGGTGAAGCGGATGCGTGCGATGCCCTCGATCGCATGGATCTTCTCGATCAACTGCACGAAGGGCGAGACGCCGTCCGTGTGCGTGTAATCGCGACGCCCGTAGGAGGTGACGATCTGCCCGAGCAGCGTGATCTCGCGCACGCCGCGCGCCGCCAACGCCCGGCACTCCGCCACGATGTCCTCCATCGGCCGCGACCGCTCGTCGCCGCGCGTCTTCGGCACGATGCAGAACGCGCAATCCATGTTGCAGCCCTGCTGGATCGACACGAACGCCGAGATCTGCGGAGTCACGTCCGCCGCGCCCTCGGCTCCCGCCTCGGGCTCCAGGTGGTCGCGGATCGTGTTTTGCGAGCCCTCCTCCTCCGCGATGTCGACGATGCTGCTCCCGATCGGCAACCCCGCCTCGCGAGCCGCGCGGATGTTGTCCAGATAGCCC
>CBIHRE010000551.1:0-3830 GCA_966212385.1 uncultured Akkermansia sp.
CCCCCCCCCCCCCGGGCGGGGGGGGGGGGGGGGCCCCGCCCCCGGGGGGTTGTCCGCCGGGGGGGGGGGGGTGGCCCCCCCCCGCCCACCGTCGGAGCGAGATAGCGATCACTTCGCGGGCCGCAGGCGGACCAAGTCGGCCGGAGCGCCGCTTGCCTCCGGGACGGCTTTCGCCGCGTCGCCGGTCGCATACTCGCGTTCTTGGCGCGCCTTTTCCTCGCGGCGCGCGAGCTCGGCCGGGCTCCATCGGATGTCGGCCTTCTGTTTAAGACGGCTCGCGAAGCCGTCCCAGAAAGCGCCGATGCGGGCGTATTCCTTCTTCGCGATGATTTCCTGTTTCACCTCGTCGAAGGTTTTTTGCCGCTCCTCGCGCAGACCGGTGAGCTGGATGATCTCGTAGCCGTCGAGCGTCTCCACGACCTCGCTGACGTCGCCGACCCGTTTGAGCGCGAAGGCGACGTCGCCGAAGGGATCGTTTCCCGGCGCGGTGACGAAGCCGCGCGGAGACCAGCCGCGGTCTCCGCCTTTCGCCCGCGTGTGGGCGTCCTCGCTATGCTCGCGGGCCAGCGCGGCGAAGTCCTCCCCGGCGCGCAGACGCGCGAGCAAGGCCTCGGCGCGCGCGCGGGCGGCGGCGCGAAACGCGGCGTCGTGCTCGGGCGAGGCGATGATCAGGATGCGACGGACGCGCCGCTCATGCTCCTGGCGAAACTCCTCGGGATGGGCGAGGTAGACCAGCCGGGCCTCTTCCTCGGTGAAGGCTTTCCCGTCCGTAGCATGTCGCTCGTGGAGCCGCCGCACGGCGAGGTTGTTCCAGCGGATGCGTTCGCGGACGCCGGCCATGCTTTTTCCCTGTTCGGCGATTTCCGCCTCGGCCTCGGCGCGGGTCTGGCCGCGCTCGCGGAGCTTGGCCTCGAAGGCAGCGTCGACGTCGGCCTCGGTGATCTCGATGCCGTCGGCGGCGAGTCGCGCGGCCACGAGCCGGCGCACGATCAGGTTTTCAATCGCCCGCTCGCGGTAGAAATCGCGGGTCTGCGGACGGGACGACTCGTCGTAGATCAGCCCTTTGCGGGCGCTCTCGGCGGCGTAGATGTTCACCCGCTCGTCGAGATCGGCGATCAGTTCGCTCTCGCGGATGGGCGCGCCGTCGACCGTGACGACGACGGGATCGGCCTCGGGAGTTGGAACGGCGATCGAGGCGACGGCCGATGACTCCGCGAAAAGAGCAGGGATCGGAAAGACGACGCCGAGCGCGAGAAGCATCGCGACGGCGCGGGAAGGGGTTCGGGGCATGGGAAAGCGGAAGGGGTGGGCGGACAAACGATGGCGCGGTGGGCGGTCGCGTCCCTGCGCCCGTCGCGGGACAGACAGCCGACTGGCGGAGGAAGGACGACGGGCGGAGGGACCCGCCCGTCCACCTTGAGGCCGGACAGGAAGCCGTCGCGCCGATGGGGTAGGCTCGGCGCGGCGGCCCTGAAAGCGCCCGCCCGGAAAACCAGGCGGACGCCGATTACACGGACTCAGCTCAGTTAGGCGTGCGGGGAAGCCCGCTCACCACTGGCTGATGTTTTTGCAGGTGTAGCTGGCGCTGGTCGGGCCGGGCGAACCGGAGGAGCCTTCCATCTGGAGATTTCGGATGATCCAGAAGTTTTTGTTCCGGAAGTTCGTCCCGGTGTGCTTGGCCCGCTCGACGTTGTTGATCAGCACCGACACGCGCACGTCGTTGTAGCCCGCGGCGGTGTTGATGAGCCAGCAGTGCGCCTTGAAGACGGCGTTCTGCCAGCAGGTGCCGTTGCCCTTCCACTCGGCGATGTCGATCTCGCCCGTCCAGGCGCCTTCGGTGGTCATCCAGAAAGCGGGCCAGACGCCGCGCACGGGGTTGGAGTGGATGCAGGTGGCCTGCGCGCCCATGGTGGGATCGTCGGCCCATACTTTGGTCAACACGGTGCTGTAGGAGGCGCCCGAGTTGTATTTGTAGCCGTTGGTCCCGGGTTGGGTCGCGGTCATGACGTCGCCGCCATGGGTCATGTAGGCCGACCCGTTGTGGGTGCGGCCCCAAGGATAGCCGACGTTCCATGCGGCTTGGGTGCTGAGGATTCCGAGCAGCCCGAAAGCGAGGGCGCCCAGCAGGGGTTTGGTGCTTTTATGCATGTGGGGTTTGGTTTTTTCCGCCAGTTTTTTTGGGGTGATGGCGAGCCTCGGAAGAGGCGGGGACGACCGGGGTCGCCGAATCACGACGCGGGGTTGCGTCGCGATAGCGGGCGAGAACGCCCGCAAGGGAACACGCCCGCCGATGAAGCGTCGGGCGCGGATAAGAAAACGAACGCGGGCGATCGCCCGGACTTTCCCGTTAGGGTGGGCGGGCGCGTCCCGGCGTCCGCCACAGGAGAGCGGGCACGACGGGCGGAGAAACCCGCCCATCCACCGGAAGCGAAGGCCCGCGCCTGGCTCAGGGCGTGGCGGTGACGCTGTCGAAGGTCGACGTGCAGAGCGTGCCGTCGAGATGGCTGGTCACGCAGAGGCCGAGCTGAACGGCCGTCGCCATGGTGATGTCGGTGGTCGAGCCGACCTGCGTCCACGCGGAACCGTTGGCCGAATAGTAGGCGGCGAAGTTGCTTCCGGTGCGGACAATCCTCACCCAACGCGGGGCGGTGACTCCGGAAACGACGGTCGACGCGGTCGATCCGCCCGTGCTGGTGCGACGCTGGAAGACCACGCCGACCCCGGGCGTCACGTAGACCGCCGCGAAGCTCGAGTTGGCCGCGGTGGTCTCACGGATCATCACGCCCGCCTTGGCGTCGGTCGCGGTGTTTTGCACCGAAACGACGCGGGCGACCGCCGAGCAATCCCCGCTGCCGGCCTGGTAAACGTAGCGGAACTCGTCGGCCGTGCCGGCGATGTCCGCGCCGGAACCGGTGACGGAGAAAGTGCCCGAGCTCTGGCTCGCCGAGCCGGCGGCGGCGACGGCGCCGATGTCGGCCGTGACCCAGGGGCTGGGCAGGCCGACGCCGGCGAGCGCGGCGATCTGGGCGTCGCTGAGCGCGGAGCCTTGGACGCGCACATCGTCGAGGCGACCGGCGAAACGCGGATCGGCCGAAAACTGGCTCTTGCCGAGGTAATTGTATTTCGCGCCGAGATCGACGGGATTGATCGTCACCGAGGCGTTGCTCGCGACGACCGCGCCGTTGACGAAGAGCTTGGCGGTGTTGCCGGAGAGCGTGACCGCGACGTGAACCCAGGTGTTCGTCGCGAGCGCGGCCGTGTGGCTGACGACCTGCTCGGAGCCGCCGTTCTTGATCGCGAAACGCAGCACGCTGCCGGTGCTCGGCGTGAGGAACATGTAGCGATCGGTGCCGTCGCCGAAGTCGAAGATGCGCTGCCAGTTTCCTCCGCCGGTCCAGTAAACCCAGGCGGCGAAGGTGAAGTCGGTGCCGCGCGCGAGGGCCGGCGAAACCTGGACGTAGTCGTTGGCGCCGTCGAGGTTGATGGCGCTGCCGGAGTAGCCGGTGGTGAAGGCGCGGGCGCCGACCTGCATGCCGTGGTGGCCGTTGCCGGACGTGTCCTGCGCGTTGCCCTCGAAGGCGAAGAGCGCGGTGCCGGTGCCGCCGTTGTCGGGCAGTTCCTGGCGATGGCTCAGGCCCGAGACCTTGTCGCGATAGGTCGTGCCGGCGGCGGTGAGCGAACCGTCGTCCCAGGCGACGCGGCGCACGTCCTCGACCCAGTTGTAGAGGGCGTAGCGTTCCACGAAGTAGGCGTTCTCGAGCATGTTCAGCATGGCCGCGACGGTGGCCTGCTGCTGCGCGGAGGTGGGATCGGCGCAAGTGGTCCAGTTG
>CBIHRE010000552.1:0-3800 GCA_966212385.1 uncultured Akkermansia sp.
AGTCGCGCGACATCTGGTGCGCCAAGGACAAGGGCAAGGTGTGGCGCTCGTGGAAGCTCATTCCCTTGGCTTTCTTCGCCGTCGTGTGGGATAGCTTTCTCGTCTTCTGGTATTCGCAGGCGCTCACGAAATCGAACCCGCCGCTGATGATGGTGCTCTTTCCCATCGGGCACGTCGCCGTCGGCCTGGCCTGACCTACTACCTCGTCGCCTCTTTCATGAACACCACCGACGTGACGATCTCGGCGACCGGTGTGGAAATCAAAACCGGCCCGGCGCCCTGGATCGGAAACAAGCACGTGCCGGTGGAGGATATTCGCGACATCATCGTGCGCGAACGCGCGGCAAACCGGGGCACCCACACCTACAACGTCATGTATGCGGACCAGTCGCGCAAAGAGCGAAAGCTGATCGCGTGGATCACCCAGCCGGATCAAGCGGAGTTTATCGCGGACACGATTCGCGACACGCTCGGCCTCAGACCGGTGCCGCGCCGACGCGCCTTTTCCCGCGACGAGGATTAAGCCGACCCGCGCCTCCGCTCTCTCGTAGGCAGCCGGCCGCCAGTCGATGAACAACACCGGCCGCATCGCTTTCGCGCGCAAAAGGTCGCTCCTACGTCGGGGTGCCGCAGTGGCGCTCGCCGGGCTATGCCTGGCGGCGGCGCTTCTTCTGTATTTGGGCCACCGCCTCGTTCTGCCGGCCCCCGCCACACTCGGGCCGGCGCCGAGCGAGCTGCACGCGGAGACCATCCACCTCCCGAGCGATTCGGGCGCTATTCTCTCCGGCTGGCTATCGACGCGACCCGACGCGCATGGCGTCGTCCTGCTGTTGCACGGAATACGGTCCAACAAACGAAGCATGGTGGAGCGCGCCCTCTTCCTGCATCGCCTCGGCTATGGAACGCTGTGCCTCGATCTGCAGGCGCACGGAGAAAGCAGCGGCGATAAGATCACGATGGGGCATCTCGAAGGAAAAGATGTCGCCGCGGCCGTGGCCTACATTCGCGCCCGATTTCCCGCGCTTCCGGTCGCCGTCCTCGGAAACTCGCTTGGCGGAGCTTCCGCGATTCTTGCGAACTACGAAATCCCGCCGGACGCATTCATTCTCGAAGCGGTGTTTTCCGACATCGAAACGGCGATAAGAAACCGGCTCGAAATGCGTCTGGGCGCCATCGGAGCCTCGGCGACCCCGCTGCTCGAAATGCAGATCAAACCACGGCTTGGTGTTTCGCCCGAGGAACTCAGCCCCCTCCGTGCGGTTTCGCGCATCACCGCGCCGATCTTGTTTATCTATGGAACCGCGGATCTCCACGCCAAGCCGCAGGAGGCAGACCAACTCTTCGAGGCGGCCCGCGGCCCAAAAGAGATCTGGAAGATCGAGGGAGCGGCGCACGTGGATTTCTATAAATTCGCCCCTTCCGATTACGAGCAACGGATAGGCGGGTTTCTTTCGCTTCACCTGCCGCTCCGGCGTTTACCCCCGAGCCTATTCGGCTTGGATGCAGTGCATCCTTCTCCGGCGCCGTGAATACGTCCCCAAAGTCCAAGCGTCGGTGGATGAGCCGTCCCGTCCTGATCGGCGTGGCGGCGTGGGCCCTGCTTCCGTGGTTTTTCGCGCTCGTCTATTCCTTTCATCCCTTCGACCACGCCGACCCGTTTTGGCTGCCCGCCCTTCCATGGGTGATCGTTTCATTTCTTCCGATGGAGATGTTTGCCCCGCACGCCCACGGCTTTCCGCTCCCGTGGGTCGCGGCGTCCTCGGTTTTCAACCTTGCCGCGGGTCTTCTCGTGACGGGTATCGCCGCGGCGATCCGGGTGAGGCGGGAAGCCTGAGCTTCTGAGCTTTTATGAGACCACGACCATCCCCGCTCCTGCTTTGCCTCTTGAATCTGCTGTTTTTGAGCGGATGCGTGATCGCGCCCATCCCGCTCGTCGAGACGAAGAGCTTATCCGTCTGGAGGGGCGTGGATCACGAGGGGAAGAAAAGCCAGATCATGGCGCAGGAAAAAACCTGGTATCTGCCCATCTTGGTCTCGCCCGAGGGGCCAGCCAAATACAGGAGCGACACCTCGAGCTACCGCTACTATTTCACCAATCCCGAGGCCTTCGAATACGACCCGAAGTGGCCCAAGCTGGCCGAACTGCCGTGGCTGGCCGTGGAGACGAATTACGGATATTGGCAGGCACTCACGCTCATGGAGCCCAAGCCGTATTGGATGGCCATTCGCAACACCGACTTCGAGGCGTCGGTATACCGTGATCCGCCGATGCGGACCTACGAGATAGCCGTCTTCGACCGGACCTCGTTAAAACACAAACTGGTCATCCAGACCTTCACCTTCCCCAGCCCGATCGATCCCGATTATTGGGACGGATGGCATTACGATCGGAGTGCGCACACGATCGAGTATCTCTCCGCGCAGGGAAGGCGCCGCCTGGACCTTCTCACGGGCAAAGAGGAAGCGGTGATCTTGGCGCGCTGAGGGCCGAGGCGAAGGAGTCGCGATGACATGACAAAAGGACTACCACGTGGACGCTGGCCGCTGGCCCTCGCCTGCGTCGCCGTGATCGCGCTGGGGCTGGCCTCGCGCGCCTTGCCCGTTTTCCCGATCACTCTCGGCAAGTATCCCGGCGACGCGCTGTGGGCGTTGATGGTCTTTTTCGGGCTGGCCTTTTTGCGGCCGGAGCTCCGCCCGCTCCACCTCGCGCTGCTCGCGCTCACCGTCTCGTGGGTGGTAGAGCTTTCGCAGCTTTATCAGGCGCCTTGGATCAACTCGATCCGCGCCACCCGGCCGGGCCATCTCGTGCTGGGATCGCAATTCCATTGGCCGGATCTCCTCGCCTACGCGACGGGCGCCTTGGCCGGCCTTGCTCTGGATGTGTCGCTTTTCTATCGAGGGGCGCGCCGGAAAAGCCTGGAAATGCCAAACCGAGTTTCCCCGTGATATGAAAAAACGCCTCGTTCTGCTCGCCGGACTGCTCCTTGCCTCGCCTCTCTTGGCCGACGGCCTGCGCATCGTCGTTCTCAAAGCGGATCGGAAGCTGGAGGTCTACCGCGACGCAAATCTGCTCCATCGCTTTCGCGTCGGCCTCGGAAACACGCCGGTCGGCGACAAAGAACGGTCCGGCGACGGCAAGACTCCCGAGGGAAGCTTCTATGTGTGCGTGAAGAACCCCCGAAGCCGTTTTTACCTCTCGCTCGGCATCAGCTATCCCGCCGCCGGCGACGCCGCCCGGGGCCTTCGCGAAGGGTTGATCAACCAAGCGGAGCACGACCGGATCGTCTCGGCGCAGAAGCTTGGCCGGACTCCGCCTTGGGATACCCGGCTGGGCGGCGAAATCTTCATCCACGGCAACGGCTCCGGCTCGGACTGGACGCTGGGCTGCGTGGCGTTGGACGACGCGGACATGAAAACCCTCTTCGATCTGATCGAGGTCGGGACGCGCGTGGATATCAGGCCCTGATCCGGTCGACGCCGAATTCTCCCTTGGGCCGATCGGGAGCGTCGGCCAAAAGTCCGATCTCGATGAAATATTACGTTTTCAAACTGGTCCCACCCCGGCCGAGCTTCTTGGCGGACATGAGCGCCGAAGAGCGGGCTTTGATGCACGCCCACGGGGTGTATTGGCGCGAACTTTTGGCCAAAGGCATGGTGATCGTTTTTGGTCCGGTCGCGGACGCCGCCGGTCCCTACGGGCTCGCCGTGGTGCGCCTGGACGAAACCACGGAGCCGAGCGGCGTCTGGGGCGCGGACCCGGTGATTCTGGCGAATCGAGGATTTCGCTTCGAGGTGGCGCC
>CBIHRE010000553.1:0-3799 GCA_966212385.1 uncultured Akkermansia sp.
ACCCCCGGCGGCCCCTACGGCATCATCGCCGCCCCCTCGGGCACCCAGTTCACCGACACCCACGTCAGCTACGGCACGACCTATTACTACGTGGTCACGGCCGTGAACCTCTCCGACGAGAGCGCCTCCTCCGTCGAGATCAGCTCGACCCCGCAGCTCACCCCGCCGCCCGTTCCGACAGGACTGGCCGCCGCTGCGGCGACCACGCCGGGGCAGATCGACCTTACTTGGACCGCAGCGCCCAGGGCGTCGACCTATCGTATCAAACGTTCCACTGCGAGCGGCGGGCCTTACGCCGACATCGGGACGTCGGCCACGACCGGCTTTACCGATACGACGGCGAGCGTCGGCGCGCTGTATTACTATGTGGTCCGCGCCGAAAACACGGCCGGCACGAGCGCCGATTCCTCGCAAATCTCGGCGCGCTCCGATTCGCTGGCGCTGCATCTCAAGTTCGACGAGACCAGTGGAACCGTCGCGAGCGATTCCAGCGGCTACGCGCGAGACGCCAGCTTGGTGAACGGACCCGCCTTCGCCGCCGGCAAGATTGGCAACGGGCTTTCCCTTGTCCGCGCCTCGTCGCAGTATTCCACCTTGCCGGCCGGCGTGGTGAGCGGGCTTGGCGACTTCACCATCAGCTTCTGGGTGAAGCCCGTCAGCTTGGATAATTGGGCGCGGGTTTTCGATTTCGGCACCGGCACCAGCACCTACATGTTTCTGACCACCAAGCACGGTTCCAACGGCCGCCCCACCTTCGCCATCAAGGTTGGCAGCGGCTCGGAGCAGGTAATCGTCGCCGGCTCGGCCTTCTCCACCTCCGCGTGGACGCATGTGGCGGTCAGGCTTTCAGGCTCCACCGGCACGATCTACCTCAACGGCGTGGCGAGCGGCTCCAACAACGCGATCACCTCCAAGCCCTCGGACATGGGCGCCACGACGCAGAACTACCTCGGAAGGTCGCAGTTCTCGTCGGATCCCTACTTCAATGGATCCCTCGACGAGTTCCGCATCTATTCCCGTGCGCTGAGCACTTCCGAGATATCGGTCCTGGCCGCCGGCCAACTCGCCGCTCCGCAAAATCTGAGCGCCACACCGGGCAATTCGGCGATCACGCTCGCATGGAGCGCCGTCCCGGGCGCCACGGGTTATACGATCAAGCGCTCCGCCATCCAGGGCGGCATCTATACGGATTTGGCGGGGCCGATAACGACGATGTCCTACACCGATCAAGGCCTGGCCGACGGCGTCACCTGGTATTACACCGTCACGGCCGAGGGACTTTCGGGCACCGGGGCGGCCTCCGCCTCGGTGTCGGCGACCACCTACACCGCGCAGGAAAAGTGGCGGCTGGAGAATTTTGGCAACGTATCCAATTCCGGCGCCGCCGCCGATGACGCGGATCCCGACGGGGATGGTTGGAACAACTTCCAAGAATACGTCTCCGGCACCGCCCCCAACGATCCCGCGAGTGTGCTGAAAATAACCCGGTTGCTGACGAGCGGAAACGACATGGTCGTCCAGTTTGGCAGCGTCACGGGCCGGACATATCGGGTGGAGCGTTCCTATACGCTCGACGCCGGTTCTTGGGTGTCTGTTCAGGACAGTATCATCGGCACCGGCGGCACCCTCGAAATAACGGATACCGACGGAGCACTTCACGAAAAACGCTTTTACCGTGTTGTCGTGTTTAATTGATTTATTGTTAAATTTAAACCAGATGAAAAACCCTGTTAAAAACACGACGCTTGGAGCGGTGGCCGCATGTCTCGCGGTCTTTTCCTGTGCTGAATCCGCCTCCGCGCAGATCAAGGTGGCCTGCGTCGGCGACAGCATCACGGCCGGCTACGCCTTGGCCAATCCCTCCGTGGAGAGCTATCCCGCGCAACTGCAAGCGTTGTTGGGTTCCGGATACACCGTCGGCAACTATGGCCTCTCTGGTTCCACGCTTCAGAAGCAGGGCGACTTCACCTATTGGAACTCCTGGCAGCACGGCCAAAGCCAGAGCATGAACCCCGACATCGTGGTGATCATGCTCGGCACCAACGACTCGAAGTCCTGGAACTGGAACGCCTCCCGCTACGACACCGACTACCGTGCGCTGATCGCGCAGTATCAGGCGCTGACCTCCCGCCCGAAGGTTTACATCTGCCTCTCTCCGCCGATCTACGAGCCGAACCCCTTCGGCGGCGCCTTCAGCCCCGCCCGGATGCAAAACGAGGTGCTGCCCGCGATCCGGGGCGTGGCCGCCACCGCGGCGAGCGTGACCTTGATCGACAACAACACGCCTATGCTCAATCACCCTGAGCTTTTTAGCGATGGCGTGCATCCGACGCCGCAGGGCGCGGGCGTCATCGCGGGGACGGTCGCCGCCGCCCTGACGGCGAGCGCCGGCGACAAGTGGATCTACACCGACCGCTTTCAGGACAACTGGAGTGACAGCTGGTCCTATACCCTGCGTTTCGCCACCACGGACATGCCGCACTCGGGTGCCAACTCCATGGCCATCGCGCCCGGTGGCCAATGGCAGGCCTGGTGGCTGAAGACCTGGACCAACGTATCCACAACGCCCTACGCCGAATTGAGCTTCTGGGCCCATGGCGGCGCGACCGCCGGGCAGAGCGTCGGCGTCCAAGGCGAGCTCGGCGGCTCCGCCAACGGCCTGCCGACGATTTGGGTCAACCCGCCCGCCGGCCAGTGGCAGCAGATCAACATTCCGTTCTCCGCGCTGGGCATCGCCAACGCGACCAACCTCACCGGACTGCGCATCGGCAACGGCTTCACCACCGGCACGCGTTTCATCGACGACATTCGGCTGACCTCCAGTCGCGGCTTGCGTGCTCGCTACGCTCTGGATGGCGACACCCAGGATTCCGGGGGCAAAGCGTTTCACGGCGCGGGCGGCGCCTTGTCCTACGCCACCGGCATCGTCGGCGCGCAAGCAGGCCAGTTCAACGGCTCCAACGCCTACGTCTCCATCCCGCGCTCGGTGACGACCGACTTCACCGTGACGATGTGGATCAAGACCACCGACAACGCCGCCTGGGCCGGCGCGCAGTGGTGGAACGGCAAGGGCCTCGTGGACGGCGAAGTCGGCGGCGGCGGCGCCGACTGGGGCACGGCCTTGGTGAACGGGAAATTCGTCCTCGGCGTCGGCTCCACCAGCGGCGACGTCACGCTGGCTTCGACGGTCAATGTCAACGACGGCGCGTGGCATCACCTCGCCGCCACTCGCAACAACACCACCGGCGCGATGCAAGTCTATGTGGACGGCGTCTTGCGCGGAAGCGGCACCGGCCCGATCGGCGCGCGCACCTTTCCGCCCGCGCTCCGTATCGGCGGGCTGCAAACCGGCAACAACTTCCTCGCCGGCTCGCTCGACGACGTTCGGCTCTACGACCGCGTGCTCGGCGCCGACGAGATCGCCGCGTTCTCCGGCGCACCCTTGGCCCCCTGATGCGTTTTCCCGATTCCGCCCCGACCGTTGCCGCGCCCAACCGCAGCGCCTCCCCATCCATGCCAACTCCCTTCACGAAACCCCTGCTCCTCGCTCTCGGCGTCGTCGGCGCTCCGTGCATCGCACCGACCGTTCACGCCGCCAACCCCTTCCTCCCGCTCCACGAATACATCCCCGATGCGGAACCGCGAGTCTTCGGCGACCGCGTTTATATCTACGGCTCGCATGATCGTGCCGGCTCGACCCGCTTCTGCGACCATATCCTGAAGGTCTGGTCCGCGCCTCTAAACGATCTCAACCGCTGGACCGACCACGGCGTGGTCCTGAGCACGCGTGACATCGAGG
>CBIHRE010000554.1:0-3792 GCA_966212385.1 uncultured Akkermansia sp.
ACCGCTTCTCCATCGGCTTCGGTCCCGCGATATTCAAATGGACGGGGAAGGACGGCGTTGAATACCGCTTGTCCTGGCTCCCGTTGGGCGGATACGTGGCGCTGCCGCAACTGGCCGACATGCGCGGGCTCGAAGGCGAGCCGACCGCCGAGGTCGCCGCCTTGCCCTCGCCCAACTACACCACCCGCATGCTCGTGTTTGCGGCCGGCGCCTTCATGAACGTCGTCTTCGCCTTCGCGCTGGCGACGATCCTTTGGCAGGTCGGCCTGCCCGCGAGCGCGGAGATGCAGCAGGCGAAGATCGGACACATCCTGCCCGAGATCGAATTGCCCGACAAAAGCAAGGTGCCCAGCCCCGCCGCCGCGGCCGGCTTGCAGGTCGGCGACACCATCACCGCGATCGACGGCAACCCGGTCACGACGTGGGATGAAATGCGGCAGATGCTCTTCACCGGCTCGGGGCGCGCCGCGGACGGCAAACCGCAGGCCGTGCTCACGGTCCGGCGAGGCGACGCGACCTTGATCTTGTCGGCCCGCCCGGTGCTGGCGGGCAACGAACGCATGCGCATGCTCGGCGTCGCGCCCTACGAGCAACTCAAGGTCGGCCGCACGGAGCCGGGATCGATCGCCGAAAAAGCCGGGTTTCTTCCGGGCGATCATCTTCTTTCCGTCGACGCGATCACGCTCACCAGCGGACAGCATTACGTGACGGCCTTGACGACCGATCCTTCGCGGCCGAGCGAGGTGCTGGTCGATCGAGGCGGCGAAAAGGTGAAGCTCACGGTGCCGCCCCGCGCGGACGCGAAGGACGCTGCCGAGCTGGGGATCCTCTTCACGTCGGAGACGGTGATGCTTCACCGCGCTCCTTGGGTGCAGATCTCGGACAACGTGAAAATGACCTTCCGCACGCTCGGCAGCCTCCTGAACCGCGGCAGCGACATCGGCATCTCGAAGCTAAGCGGCCCGATCGGCATCGCGCGGGTATTTCACATCACGGCGCAAACCGATATCCGCTACGTGCTTTGGTTCACGATCATCGTGAACGTGAACCTGGCGATTTTTAACCTGCTGCCGCTGCCGGTGCTCGACGGCGGGCACATGCTTTTCGCGACCATCGGCAAGCTGCGCGGCAAGGCGCTGCCGGCGGGGTTCATCCAGGCGGCGCAGACGGTTTTCGTGGCGGCGCTTCTGTCGATGATGCTTTACGTGAGTTTCTTCGATGTGCGCCGCATCGCGCGTGACGCGAGGGCGGGGGAGCCGGCCAAGGAGAAGAAACCCGACGCGCCCTCCGGCCCGGCGGCGCAGCCGGAAAACCTGCCGGCGGTGGTGCCGGTGAAGTGAGCGGTTCGACCAAGGGCGCGAACTCCGCGGGCGACACGGCGGCCGGAGACTGCGTCGCATGGCGCCGGGCTGTGGCGACGGGCGCTTTTCTCGCGGTCGCCGTCTTCGTGACGTTTCTCGTCGCGAACCAGGCGTATTATCTGCGGCACGCGCGGTGGACGGATTTCGAGCTCAGCTATGCCACGCCCACCGCGGGCGGTGAATTTATCGAAGCGGGATCGAGACTGGCCCTGAACCCGCGGATGCAAACGTGGATAGAACGCTCGCTGAGCGCGGAGGAGCTGGCGGCGATGCAGGCTGCTTCGCGACCGTTTTGGGGGCAGGGCCGCGGCGATGGCGGCCGCGCCGATTGGCTCGCGCGAGTTGTGACGGTGGATCGGCTGAAGGACACTTCTCCGTTTCAAGTGCGGGTGAGCGTGCATCTGGCCGATCCGTGGCTGGCGGAGCGCGTGGCGCGGCTCGTTCTGGATGAAGTGATGACGAGTGCGATGCGCGACGAGATGGACAGGGAATTTAGGGAGGTTTTGCGTTTGGAGCGCGAGATCGCCGCGAACGGCGGCGTGGCATCGGAAGAGATAAAAGAGAAGCTGCGGCTTGCGGCCATCCGCACGGGGGGCTCAAGGGATGTGTTTATTCGGCGGATCGCCCCGTTCTCGCCTCGCGCCAGCGCCGGCCGGGTCATGGTTTGGCCGCACTTGGTCGAAGTCGTGTCGTGGGCGGCGGTGTTTGCACTGGTAGCGGGCTTGCTTGGTCTGATCGCAACGCGGATTTTTTTGCGACGCGGGCATGAAAAAGCCGCCGTCCTTGCGGGCGGCGGCCTGGGTTAAAACGAGAACGAACGCGGCGCTCAGGCGCGGCGGCGGCGCGAGGCGGCGAAGGCGAGGCCGGCGAGACCGGCGAGCGCGGCGAAGGAGGAGGGCTCGGGGACGGCCGCGACGCCGGTGACGGCGTTGTAGGTGTTGCCGAGACGGACCTCGTCGAAGATGCCGCCGGAAGCGTTGAATGTGGTGGTGTTGGGAGCGGTTCCGACGGTCTGGTTGCCACCCGCGAAGATGCGGAAGGCGGAGATGGCGCCGAAGTCGTTCACGCCGAACTGGAGGTAAGGCGTCAGCGAGCCCTCGTCGCTGAGCGAGGAGGGGTTGATGTAGAGGGTCAGCCGGTCCGCCACGCCGCTGTAGTTGAACTCGATTTTGCCGACCACGAGGAAGGTCGTGTTCAGAGTGTAGCTTTGGGGTGTCGCGGAAGTATAGACGCCGTTGTAGGCGCCGCTGTTGTTTTGTCCGTTGCTGACCAGCGCGGCGAAATGGCCTTGGTTCGCTTTGGTGGCGGCGTCGGGATCGACGCTGCCGTCTGCGTTTTTCAGATTGGTGTTGTTGGCGATCTGGCCGATGGCGAGGCGTTCGTTGGTGCCGTTGAAAAAGGAGAGATTCAGCGTGCGCACGGTATCGACCGTCTTCTGGGTGAGGTAGCTGAAGTAGAAGGTGCCGGAGTCGACCGTTTGGCCAAAATCGCGGCCGACGTTCGCGCCGGCCGTTCCCGTGCCGGCAACGGTGGCGGCGACGCCGACTTCGGTCGGATACCCCGAGGCGGCGTAATCGAGACCGGCGGCGGTGGTATTGCGAATCGTGCCGGAGGCCAGGACACCCCAGGTGGTGGTATTGGCCGAGCCGGCGTCGCCGGTGGCGTTCCAGCCGGTGCCGCCATTGAAGCCTGCGGAGGTGGCGATCTGGGTCGAGGCGGTGTAGTTGAAGCCTTCGTAGGCGGAGCCGACGTAGGCGGCACCGAAGGCGGAGCCGGTGCCGAGGAGCGCGAGCAAAGCCGTCGCGCGGAGCGAGGGTGATATGATCATGTTTGTTGGGGGGACTGCGGGGGAAAGCGGACTTGGAAAAGGAGAGGCGCGAACGCGGGGCGGGGTTTTTAGTCGGCCTTCACGACGCGGACGCGGAGGAATACCCGGGCGTTTTCGCCGCGGGCGACCGTGGCGGTGCGCCAGCCGTTCGTGGCCGAGGCCGTGTCGGTCACGCCGGTGGTGGTCCAGGTGGCGAGGTCGGTGCTGGTCTCGACGGTGTAGGTGAGGTCGGAGCGCGGTTTCGGATAGTCGAGGACGAGCGTGCCGACGCCGGTGCTCACGGCCGGACTCGGGCCGGCGACAGCGGATTTGGGATCGGAGCCGAAGGCGTATTCGAGGAGGTTGACCACGCCGTCCGCATCGGGATCGGCGCCGGGGCCCGAGATGGCGGTGTCGGCCTGCTCGGTGGTGTTGAAGTTGGCGGCGAGCCAAGTCTGCCAGGGCGTGGTGGCGACGGTGGCGCCGGTCACCGACGTGTAGGTGGTGCCGAGGCGGATCTCGTCGAACTCGGCGGCGGAGGGGTTGAAGGTGACGCTATTGACGGTTTGGCTGGCGCCGGCGAAAAGGCGGAAGCCCACGAGCGTGCCGATGTTGAATTTATCG
>CBIHRE010000555.1:0-3777 GCA_966212385.1 uncultured Akkermansia sp.
ACGAGGCGTTTTCGGACATCGGTTGAATCGGAAACCACTTTTTGTCTTTTTGCGAAAACCCTGTCCGAAGAGGCCTCGCTGCTTCGTCATGATCATGACTTACCCCGCTCAATCGCTTTTCCCATGAACGCCGCCTCCACCGCTCCCTATCTGCTTCTTTTTCGCAACACCGGGCCCGAAACCCACGCCCACCTCTCGCCCGACGAGCGCCAGCAGCTCGTCGTCCGCTGGAACGCTTGGTATGAGGGCCTTCGCGCCCAAGGCAAAGCGGTCGACGGACGCCCGCTTGAACTCGTGTCCCGTGTCGTGTCTGGCGCCGGCGGCTCGCGGGTGACCGACGGCCCCTTCTCGGAGGCAAAGGAGGCGGTGGGCGGTTATGTTATGCTCCAGGTTTCGGGACTTAACGAGGCCACCGAGATCGCGCGTCGGCATCCGGGCCTCGAACACGGGCTCATCATCGAGGTCCGCCCGATGGCGGAAACCTGCCACCTCGGCGTCACCGCCGGCCCGGCTTGCTCCTGAGCACCTTCGTCGCGTGTCCGACGCTGGTCCCAATCCCCATGCCGTCGCCGGCCCCGCCGGTTTGGTGGAGCATTTTTTCCGGCACGAGGCCGGACGCCTGCACGGCGCGCTGACGCGGCGTTTCGGCGTGCATAATCTCTCCTTGATCGAGGACGCGGTGCAGGAGGCGATGCTTCGCGCCCTGCGAACCTGGTCTATGGGCGGCGTGCCGCCGAATCCCTCGGCGTGGATCAGCCGGGTGGCGATCAATCTCGCGCTCGACGCGCTTCGTCACGACGGCATGTCGGCCTCGAAGGAGGACGCGATCGCGGCCTACCTCGAACAAACCGCCTCCGCGTCGCCTTCCGCCGACGTGGTCGCGCTCGAATCGGACGAGCACGTCATCCGCGACGACGCGCTGCGCCTGCTCTTCGTCTGCTGCCATCCGGCGATCTCGCCCGACGCGCAAGTCGTCCTCGCCCTCAAGGTGCTGGGCGGTTTCGGCACCGGGGAAATCGCCCGCGCTTTTCTCGCCACCGAGGCGGCGATCGAGAAACAGCTCACCCGCACCAAGCAGCGCCTGCGCGACGCGGGAGTGCGGTTCGAACTACCGCCGGCGGGCGCCGAGCTCTCGCTCCGCCTCGATGGCGTGCTTGCCACGCTGTATCTTCTTTTCAACGAGGGTTACAAGGCGAGCCGCGGGGAGCAGCTCCTGCGCGAGGATCTGTGCCGCGAGGCGATCCGCCTCGCCGGTCTTCTGGTGGAGCATCCGGCCGGCGACACTCCGCGGGCGCACGCCTTGCTGGCGCTGATGTTGTTCAACGCCGCCCGCTTTCCCACCCGCACCGACGCGCAGGGCGATCTCCTTCGCCTCGAGGCGCAGGACCGCTCGCGCTGGGATCGCGCGCTCATCGACCGCGGGCTTTGCCATCTCGTCGCCGCTGCGCAGGGCGACGCGTTGACGGAATATCATGTCCAGGCGGGCATCGCGGCCTGCCATTGCCTCGCGCCCGACGCGGCCTCCACCGATTGGACGAGCATCCTGAGGCACTATGACGATCTCATGCGCCTCAACCCGTCGCCGATCGTCGCGCTCAACCGTGCCGTCGCGGTGGCCAATCTCCAAGGCGCCGCCGCCGGACTCGCCGCGCTTTCGGAGATATCGGACCGGCCGCGGCTGGAGCGTCACTATCTCTACCACGCGGTCGCGGCGGAGCTGCATTGGCGTCTCGGCGCTCACCGCGAGGCGGCGGAGGGCTTTCGCCGTGCGTTGCGCCTCGCCGAGCTGGGGCCCGAGCAACTGCATCTCTCGCGCATGCTCGAACGCGTGGAAAGCGGCGCGGGCGGAGCCTGATCGCTCCTTGCTTCGCGTCCGCGTCCCGAGCCTTTTGTTTTTCGTTTTCCCGCGATGTCCGACCTTCCCCAAAACGCCGCCGCAGCGGACGATCCCCTTTCGGCGCCCGCGCCCGGTTTCTGGGCCGCCGTTCGCCAGGCCCTGCGTGGCGAACACCACGACTACACATCCCTCGGTTTAAAGCGCGCGGTGCTGTTGCTGGCCGTGCCGATGGTCGTGGAGATGTTGATGGAGTCGCTTTTCACCATCGTGGACGTGTTCTGGGTGGCGCACCTCGGAAAAGAGGCGGTGGCGGTGGTCGGTCTGACGGAGTCGATCATGTCGCTGGTCTACGCCGTCGCCATCGGTATTTCCTTCGCGGCCACGGCGATCGTCTCACGTCGCATCGGTGAAAAAAATCCCGCCCTCGCCGCGCAGGCGGCCGGGCAGATTCTGCTGCTGGGCGTGTCGATCTCGGCGCTGCTCGGGGTGCTGCTTGGCAGCTTCGCGCCGGATATTCTTCGCCTGATGGGAGCCGAACCCGCGGTCGTGGAGCAGGGAAGCGGTTTCGCCCGGATCATGCTGGGCGGAAACGCGACGGTTTTCCTGATCTTTCTCATCAACGCTATATTTCGCGGCGCGGGCGACGCCACGCTGGCGATGCGGACGCTCATCCTGGCGAATGGCCTGAACCTCATCCTCGACCCTTGCTTCATCTTCGGCTGGGGCCCGTTTCCGGAGCTCGGCGTGACCGGCGCGGCGGTGGCGACCAATATCGGGCGCGGGGTGGGCGTGCTGTATCAAATCTGGCACCTGAGCGCGCGCGCCGGGCGGGTGCGCGTGGGCTGGAGCGACCTGCGCCCCCGCGCCGATAATTTGCTCACGATCCTTCGGACCTCCGCGAACGGCATCGGGCAACTGCTCATCAGCACGACGAGCTGGGTGGGGCTCTTCAAGATACTCGCGCTCTTCGGGAGCCCGGTCGTGGCGGGCTACACGATCGCGATTCGCGTGGTCATTTTCGCGCTGATGCCGGCTTGGGGTTTGGCCAACGCCGGCGCGACCTTGGTGGGGCAAAACCTCGGGGCGCAGAAGCCCGAGCGCGCGACGGAGGCCGTGAGGATCGCGATGCGCTACAACGTGCTTTTTCTCGGCGCGGTGGGCCTGCTGTTCGTGCTCTTCGCCCGTCCGATCGCGGGGCTGTTCACCGGGGACACGGAGGTATTCGCCCATGCGGTGCGCGCCTTGTGGATCGTGAGTCTGGCCTTTCCGCTCTACGCGGCGGGCATGTGTTTCGAGGGCGCCTTCAACGGCGCGGGCGACACCGGCACGCCGACGCGCTTGAACTTCTTCTGCTTCTGGCTCGGACAGATTCCGCTGGCGTGGCTGCTCGCGAAGCCGCTGGGGCTGGGGCCGACGGGCGTGTTTATCGCGGTGCCGCTTTCGTTTTCGGTGCTCGCGCTGTGGAGCGGGGCGCTATTTCGCCGGGGCAAGTGGCGGGAAAAGCGGGTGTAGGCCCCGCGGCCGGGGGGCCTACACGGGCTAGTGTGGTGCGCACCAATTAACGACACATCCCCCGACATGGGCGGGACGCCCATGCCACGTGGCACGGGCGTCCCGCCCGTGGGGCTGGGAATGTCGCGCTATTTTACGCGCACCACACTAGCGTTCGACGAAGGCCTGGCGGACCTCGCGCTCGGAGACCTCGCGGCCGCGGTAAAGCTTGAGCTCCGTGGCCGACCAGCGGGCGAGCAGCCATTCGCCGGGCTCGCGGGCGATCAGACCGTAGCGCGGTTCGCCGACGGTTTTGAGATCGGCGGCTTCGCCGTTCAGCGAGAGCAGGCGGCTGCCCTGGATTTTCATGACCGGGAAACCTTGCCCGCCCCATTGCAGGGGCTGCCCGACGCGAAGGGAGGCAAGGCCGGCGGGCGACCAAGCCGAGG
>CBIHRE010000556.1:0-3770 GCA_966212385.1 uncultured Akkermansia sp.
GACGTTCATTCGGCGCGATTGAAGAGAGAGCTATCAAAACAGCGCGATGCTTGTCGTGCAGATCGGTTCGGTCGGGAGCCACACGTTGAAGGCTGGCAAGGCGAGACATCCGAGAGGCTCGATAAATCTCGGCATGCGGGAGCGGTCGATTCACTCGCGCGCCTTTTTCCTTTCGCCCGCCGCCCTTCGCGCCTCCTTTGGCGGGATGCGCCTTTTGGTTTCCAACGACGACGGCATCCGCTCGCCCTTCCTTCACGCCCTCGTCGCCGCCCTCCGCTCCGCCGGCCACGAGTTGTTCGTCGTCGCGCCTCTCCATGAACAAAGCTGGACCGGCGCCAGCAAATGCCGCCACCGCCCCGTCGCCTCCGCCCGCGCCGATCACGGCCTCGGCGCGCCGACTTGGACCGTCGACGGCACGCCCGCCGACTGCGTCAATATCGCTCTCGCCCACCTCCTCCCCGGCGGGATCGCCGCGATCGACGGCGTCGTCTCCGGCATCAACCTCGGCCTCAACACCACCCTCGGCTTCATCAACGCCAGCGGCACCATCGCCGCCGCGTGGGAAGGCGCGCTCCACGGCCTCCCCGCGATGGCCTGCTCGCAGGACCTGAACTACGAGGAATGGCGTCACCTCGTCTCCGGCGGTCCGCTCGACGCCGTCCCCGCCACTCGCGCCACCTTGGAGGCCAGCGCCGCGCACGCCGCGCTCCTCGCCGGCGAGCTCCTTCCCGCCACCGGCCGCGAGCAGTTCGTGGTCCACAATCTCAACTTCCCCAACCCCTGCACCCTCGCGAGCGAGCTCGTGCGCACCGTGCCCGCGCGCGTCGTCGTGCCAAAGCTCTTCAGCCCCGCCGCCGACGACGGCACGCACCGCTTCGTCTTTTCCGACGCCATCGACCGCTCCCCGCCGGGCCTCGTCACCGACAAGGCCACCGTCGCCTCCGGCAAGATCAGCCACAGCATCCTCGACTACACGCGGCTCTGATCGCCCCCGCCCCGAGACTCTTCCGTCTGTCGTTTTGCCTTCCGTCTCTCTCTTCCGTTCCGATCCCCATGTCCGCCCTTCTCGCCCACGCCGCCACCCTCCGCGACGCCGTCGACCGCCTCACCTTCAAGGCGCCTGTCGCCTACACCTACAACCCGCTCCGCTACGCCTGGGCTCCGCACGCCGCCTACCTCTCGCGCTACGGCCAGGGCCGCAAACGCGTCGTTTTTCTCGGCATGAACCCCGGCCCCTTCGGCATGGCCCAGACCGGCGTGCCATTCGGCGAGATCCCCGCCGTCCGCGACTGGCTGCGCATCCAGGAGCCCGTCGACATCCCTTTCCCCGAGCACCCCAAGCGCCCCGTCACCGGTTTCGCCTGCACCCGCAGCGAAGTCAGCGGTCGCCGCCTCTGGGGCCTTTTCGCCACACGCTTCGGTGCCGCGGAAAAATTTTTCTCCGACCACTTCGTGCTCAACTACTGCCCGCTCGTGTGGATGGGCGAAAGCGGCGCCAACCTCACGCCCGACAAACTCTCCGCCGCCGAACGCGCCGCGGTCGACGAGCCTTGCCGCGCCCACCTCCGCGCCGTGCTCGACACGCTCCAGCCCGAGCACCTGGTCGGCGTCGGCGGTTTCGCCGCACAGAAACTCGCCGAGATCAGCACGCCCGCCGACACCTGGAAGATCACGCAAATCCTCCACCCCAGCCCCGCCAGCCCCGCCGCAAACAAAGATTGGTCGGGCGACGTCACCCGCACCCTCGTCAAAGCCGGCATCTGGCCCGCCGCCTGAGCGGGGAAGGATTCTTCTCTCGTGGCCTCCAGCTTCCGCGCTCCGCGTTCCTTGCCCGGCTAAAAAACGCGCACCCCCTGCCAACAAACGGCGAGCCCCGGTTGCCTCCCTCGGCTACCTTTTCGCATGCTCGCTGCATCTCCGTCGTCCGGCATCGCCCCCGCGTTCGCCCCCCCGTCCGAGGCCCACGCCGACCTCGATCTGGATTTGCTGCGCAAATACGACCGCCCGGCGCCACGCTACACGTCCTACCCCACCGCGCCGCTTTTCACGCCCAAGGTCCCCGCCCGCGATCTCCTCGACTCGCTCGCAGCGGAAAGCGCCGACGCCACGCGCCCCGCCTCGCTCTATTTTCACCTGCCCTTCTGCGAGACGCGCTGCTGGTTCTGCGGCTGCACCACCGTCATCACCAAGCGGCATTCCGCCGCCGACGACTACCTCGATCATCTGGAGATCGAACTCGAACTCCTTCGCCCCTGGCTCAACCCCGCCCAGCGCGTCACGCAGCTGCACTTCGGCGGCGGCAGCCCCACCTTTCTCACTCCCGAGCAGATTCGTCGCCTCGGCAAAATCATCCACGCGCGCCACCGCCTCGCCGACGACGCCGAGTGCTCCGTCGAGATCGATCCGCGCCGCCTCAGCCCCGATCAGGCCCGCGCCTACTACGACCTCGGCTGCCGCCGCGCCTCCCTCGGCGTGCAGGATACCAACCCGCGGGTGCAGATCGCCATCCACCGTTTCCAGCCCCTCGAACAAACGCGCGCCGCCTTCCAGCTCCTCCGCGACACCGGCTACCAGTCCATCAGCGTCGATCTGATCTACGGCCTCCCCTACCAGACGAAGGCGTCCTTCGCGCGCACGCTTGACGAGGTGCTCGCGCTCAATCCCGACCGCCTCGCCATCTTCAGCTACGCGCACGTCCCCTGGATCAAGCCCGCCCAGCGCATCCTCGAACGCGACCAAGCCCTTCCCGGCCCCGAGGAGAAGTTGCAGCTCTTCGCCCTCGCCCTGCGCACGCTCACCGCCGCCGGCTACGTGCACATCGGCATGGACCACTTCGCCCGCGCCGACGACGAGCTCACCCGCGCCCTTCGCGCCGGCACCTTGCAGCGCAATTTCCAAGGCTACTCCACCCGCGCCGGCGCCTCGATCCACGCCTTCGGCATGTCGTCGATCTCGCAAACCGGCCGCACCTATCGCCAGAACATCAAGGAACTGCCCGCCTACCGCGACGCGCTCGCCGCCGGACGCCTTCCCGTCGAGCGCGGGCTGATTCTCTCCGACGAGGATCTGCGCCGCCGCCGCATCATCATGGGCCTCATGTGCGAACGGCGCCTCGATTTCGCCGCGCTCTCCGCCGAGTTCGGCTTCGACTTCGCAACCACCTACGCCGCCGAGCTCGCCTCCCTCGACGCCCTCGTCGCCGACGGCCTCGTCCGCCGCGATTCCCGCGGGGTCGAGCTCACGCCCTCCGGCGTGCTCCTCGTCCGCATCGTCGCCGCGCGTTTCGACGCCTACCTCGCACGGGAGGCGACGCCGCAAACGCGCTTCTCCCGCGCGCTATGACGCAGCCCGCCCCGGAATCTTCCCCGCGCCGCCGCCCCTACCAGCTGATGGTCAACCCCGTCGGCGCGCGCTGCAACCTGGAGTGCCGCTACTGCCACTACCGGGAGAAGGAGCTCGTGCTTTATCCCGGCGCCGGAGCGGTCCGCATGGATGACGCGCGCCTCGAGGCCATCGTCCGCGACCACATCGCCGCGCAACCCGAGGGCGAGGAGGTTTCGTTCATCTGGCAGGGAGGCGAGCCGACCCTCCTCGGCCTCGACGCCTTCCGCCGCATCGTCGAGTGGCAACGCCGCCACGGCCCGGGCCGCCGTATCCAAAATTCCCTTCAAACCAACGGCACCCTCGTCGACGACGCCTGGGCGGAGTTTCTCCACGAGGAGAATTTCCTCGTCGGCATCAGCATCGACGGCCCGCGCCACATGCACGAC
>CBIHRE010000557.1:0-3767 GCA_966212385.1 uncultured Akkermansia sp.
GTTGTTGGAGCGGAACCTCGCGGTGACGGGTCTGCGCGCTGGCGACGTCGATCACCTCGAGGCGAACGGGAGCGGCTCGGAGGTCACCGACCTGCTGGAGCTCAAGGCCATCGAGGCCGTTTACGACGGCGCCCGCCGCGCGCCCTGCCTGCTGGGTTCGGTGAAGCCGAACATCGGGCATCCCTTGTGCGCCGAAGGCATCGCCGGTTTCATCAAACTGGTGCTGATGCTGGAGCGCGGCGAGCAGCCGCCTTTTCTCTCGGGCGAGCAGGCGATGACCCATTACGATCTCGCGGCCTCGCCCTTCGCGTTCCCGAGGCGGCTGACGCCTTGGGCAGGCGACGTTCGGCGCGCGGCGCTCAACTGCTTCGCCGACGGCGGAACCAACGCGCACGTGATCCTCGAGCGTCGGGCCGCCCAAAGCGGTCGCGCCGATCGCCGTGTTCCGCTTCCCTTGCCACGGCTCAATCGCCGTCCCCTGTGGGCGGTTGAGGCAGCCTCGCGCAATCCTTGGCGCGCGATCCTGGACGCGGAGCATCCGTTTCTGAAGAATCACGAAGCCTACGGGCAGCGTTTGCTGCCGGGCCTGGCCTACCTCGACATCCTGTATCAATTCTTCCGCGACAAAGGCGTCCCGCTGGCGGAGTTGGAGCTGAGCAATCTTTCGATTCACCATCCGCTGGCGGTGGTTCCGGGGCCCGACGACGGCGGCGTGCGCTTGGCGATAGATGCCGAGCAGGCGGAGCAGGGATATTGGCGCGTGCGAATCGAGGGCGAGAGCGCGGAGCAGGCGGAGAACGCCTCCTCCGGAAAGCCGGTGCTCTATGTCACGGCCGAGTTGCGTCACGGCGAGGCGGCGCGATTCCACGACGCCCTCGACATCGAGGCGGTGCGAGCCGACTCGGAGACGGTTCCGCTGGCCGAGGCTTACGCGCATTTCCGTGAAAAAGGGCTCGTGCATACGGGGCCGATGAAGGCGGAGGGACGGATTCACGTCTCGCCGGAGGCACGGGTTGTCGAGCTGAGCCTGCCGGACGTGGCGAGGGGCGATGCGGAGGCCTTCCTCTTTCACCCGACGCTGATCGACGGCGCCGCGGTCGGCGCGGGACCCTTGTTTGCCGATTTGATCGGAGGCGAAGACCGCCTGTTTCTACCTTTGTTCTTCGGGCGTTTCCGCGCGCTTGGGCCGATTCGCGGCGGATGTTTTGTCCGGGTGCGGAAGGCTTCGCTGCGCCGCAAGAACGAGCTGCTCTATTCGGACATGGAGTTCTTCGACGCGGCCGGGACGAAGGTCGCGGAGTTGACGGACTTCGCCTACAAGCTGGTGCGGGAGACCGGCGCGATCCAAGCGGGCAAGGCGACGGCGCAGGCGCCGCGGGCGACGCCGGAACCACGAGCGGGTGGCGCGGATGTTTACGTCGCATCCGGCGCCGCGGCGGGGCTGCTGCAAGGAGTGATCGCGGCGAAGTTGAAGCGTAAACCGGCCGAGGTGGATTTGCGCCTCGGCTATTACGAGCTCGGCTTGGAGTCCGCTATGCTGCTCGACGTGGTGGCGGCGCTGGAAAAACGCCTGGGGCTGTCCTTGTCGCCGACCTTGTTGTTCGAGCACGCGACGCCGGCCGAACTGGCGGCCTATCTTGAGGCAGCGTATCCGGCGGAGCTCGCACGGGCGCAGGACGCCGATGTAGGCGTGGCCGAGCCGGTGCATGCTGGAACGCGTTTCTTGGAACAGGATTTCCAGCTGGGCGCTGAGTCGGTGTCGGCGGACGCGACGACCAGCGCGAAGCAGGCGGAGGCCTTGGTCGCGGAGCTGTTGAACGCCCGTCTGGCGCTGTGGATCGATGGCGGGGTGTTGAAGGCGCGGGGCGAGGCGTCGCGCTGGGAGCCGGGGCGTCGCGAGCAGATCGCGCGGCATCGAGACGCCATCGCGCGGGTGTTGGGCGCGCGGAAGTGGCTGCCGATGTCGCGTTCGCAAAAGCGGTATTGGGTGCTGAGTTCGCTGCAGCCGGGGAAGTCGGCCTACAATAACCCGATCGGCATGCGGCTGCGCGGCGAGATCGACCTCGGACGGATCCGCAGGGCTTTTCTGCTCCTGGTGAACAGCCACCATGTGCTGCGCGCGAGTTTCCCCCGTCTGGGCAAGGGACCGGTGCTGGTGATCGAGCCTCCCTTGGCCGAGGCGCCGGTGGACGTGTTGCACCTTGCGAGCGTGGATCCCGAGGGGCGAGAGCGTGAGTTGGCGGAACTGGCGACCCGCGAAAGCCGCACGCCGATCAATCCTGTGCTCGGGCCGAACCTGCGCATCCGGGTGGTTCCTGTGGCGGCGGACGAGGCGGTGATCCTGTTGACGGCGCATCACGCGGTCTTCGACGGCTACTCGTATCTGCCGGTGATGAGCGAGTTCATGCGTCTTTACCGGGCCTTGGGCGATGGGCGCGCGCCGGAGACCGCGGGGCTCGTGCAATACGAGGACTACACGCTGCGGGAGCGCGCGGCGGGCGACCCGCGGAGCGGAGAGTTTTGGCGGAATCATCTGGCGGGGGCGCCGGCCAGCGTGGCCCTGCCGGTGGACCGGGAGCGGGCGGCGGTGAACGCCGGCCACGGCGATACGCGTTCAATCCGGATCGAGCCCGAGGACTACCGCGCGATGAACGAGGCCATCCAGGCGCGCCGCGTGACCTTGTTTGCGTTCATGCTGTCGATCCTGAAGGCGGCCGTTTCGTCGTGGGCGAAGCAGACCGACCTCGTGTTCGGGACTACGGTGCAATGCCGTGACGAGGATGCGGACAAGGACGTGATCGGCGACTTCACCAACTTCATCCCGATCCGCACGCGCATCGGACCGATGGAGACCTTCGATCAGTATCTGGCGCAGGTTTACCGGACCTCGCTGCTCTGCTTGCGGCACAAGAATTTTCCCTTCGACGAGATCGTGCCGCTGGCGGCGACCGCGCCACGTAACATCAACCCGGTCTACAACATCCTGGTCAACCAGCTGCCATCGATCACGGAGATGGAGGAGCGCCTGTCCGACGCGAAGGTGCGCGTGGGCGTGAACAACAACCGGCTGTTGAACGGCTCCGCGATGCTCGATCTGCGCTTCGAGTGGTATGAGGAGCGCGACGGTCTGAAGTTGATCTGCGAATACAACACGGACCTCTTCCGCGACGGGACGATCGAGGCTTTCCTCGCACGGGTCGGGGCGTGCCTCGCAGCGCGCGCGTATGCCCGCGAGGTGTTGGCCGGCGAACTCGTGCCTGCGGCGACTGTTTCGGAGCCGATTCCGGTGCCAAGCGCGGCGTCGCCAGTGAGTGGCGCTGCGGCCGAGTCTCCGCCGACAGATACCGGAGTCGCTGGAGACGCGCTCGCGCTCGTGATCCAAAAGGTCCGTGAACTGAAAGAGATCCCGGGCCTTGAAGGTATGCTCGACGTAAGCTTCTTCGAACTCGGGCTCGGGTCTTTCGATGTCGCCAATCTTTCGGCCGAGCTGGAGGCGATTTATCCCGACTTCGTTGTCGGCGACATTTTCAAGCATCCGACGATCCGCGCGCTGGCCGCCTATTTGAACGAGAGCGGGAGCCGCGCCCGTCCGCCGGCGGTGGCGTCTCCGTCCGCTCCGGCCGAAGCGGTCGCGCCGGCGGACGAAAACGAAGATGAGGATGGCGTGCCGGCGGAGGAATGTGGGATCGACTTCGGGCTTTTTAGAACATGACGACTTCGGTGGACATCTCGTGGTTTTGGGCGGCTTTGAAAAACGCCTCGGCGCA
>CBIHRE010000558.1:0-3764 GCA_966212385.1 uncultured Akkermansia sp.
ACCTGGACTAAGAAAGCGGACTTTCCCGGAACAGAGCGTGATGGCGGAATCGGCCGCGGGCGTGGCGTCGGAGGCGGCGGCCTCCGTTTCGGCGGGCGCGAAATAAACCCGCCACCACCAGACCGCCCAAACGAGCCCAAGCCCGCCGGTGAGAAAGAAAACCCAGCGCCACGACGAGAGCTCGAACCAATCAACCTGCGCGAGGACGAGCGCGATGAGCGGCGGCGCGGCGACGGCGCCGACCGCGGTGCCGGCGTTGACGATGCCCATCGCGGTCGCGCGCTCCTTGACCGGAAACCACTCGGCGACGGCGCGGGTTGCCGCCGGGAAACCGCCGCCCTCGCCCACGCCGAGCAGGAGACGGCTCGCGGCCAGCATAACCACCCCGCCCGCGAAACCGTGGCTGGCGCAGGCCAGCGACCAGAAGATCATGATCGCGAGAAACCCGCGCCGAGTGCCGAGCCGGTCCAGCAGCCAGCCGCCGCCCAGATACATCAGACCGTAGGTCGCGAGAAACGCCGAATCGAGCCCGGCCTTGATCTGGTTCGTGATCGGGATGTCCGCTTGGATCGCCTTGATCGCCCACGGAAGCGTCTGCCGATCCAGATAACTGATCGCGATGGCCACGCTCACGAGAAACGCGATTCGCCAACGTCGATCCGGCGAAGAATCGCCGCCAAGGCCGCGACCGGCCGCGACCGAGGAACCGCCGGAAACAGAAGCAGGCGCCGTCGGGTTCATCCGAGGGAAAGACAACTGTCCTCGTTCAAACGCTGGCCTTCAAAAATCGCCGACGAACGACCGGGCCGGGACAAAACCCGGCCGCTCATCGGGACCGCAGGCAAGCACAGGGGGAAAGACACAGGATGGGGTTTCACGGCGAAAAGGCCCGGGGAAGGGGCGGCTACTTTTCTGATATATCAGAAACAGGTCAGAAACCTCCCTGCGGTGTCAAGACCCCAGCTCATCACCCGCTATTGCCAGTTTAGGCATCGACTGACGGGTTGACAAAGCCCACCTCAGCCCGTCCCTCTAAATACTGATATTTCAATTAACCGGATTTTCGCAGCCCTTCGCCCATGCCCTCGCGTTCCTCCACCCCAGCGCAGACTGCGACCGCCAGCCCCATTCCGTTTCCCGCGCCCCCCGATGATGGGCCGACGGGCACGAGCACCGCCTTTCCGCCCGCGCCGCGACAACAAGCCTCCTCCCTCGCGGCGCGCGCCTACCTTGAGATCCGCAACCAGATCCTGAAGGGCGACCTGCCCGTCGGGGTGGCCCTGTCCCGCCGCAAGCTCGCCGCCGAACTCAACATCAGCGTGCCCCCCGTGACCGAGGCTCTCCAGCAGCTCGAAAGCGAGGGTCTGCTCGAAAGCCGGCCGCGCGCCGGCACCCGCGTCCGCATCCCGACGCGGCAGGACGTCGAGGATCGCTGCATCGTGCGCGAGGCGCTCGAGACGCAGGCCGCGCGCCTCTTCGCCGAGCGTGCCAGCCCCGCGGAAAAGGAAGACCTGCGGCGCATGGGCCGCCACGTGGACCAGCTCTACACCTGCTGCGAAACGGAGACGCTGGACCGTGATTTTCTTTTTTCGGTCAACACCTACCACATGGGCCTGCATCTCCGGATCGCCGAATGTGCCCGCTGCCCGGCCCTTCGCGACGCCATCGAAAAAGAGCAGGTGCTCGTGTTCAACTGGCTCTTCGACACCGCCGTCGAGCGCCGCACCCTCGCCTCCGATCACCACGCCCGGCTCACCGAAGCGCTCGCCACCGGCACCCCCGAACAGGCCGACGCCGCCATGC
The DNA here is from genome assembly GCA_966212385.1 of uncultured Akkermansia sp. Lineage (GTDB taxonomy): Bacteria > Verrucomicrobiota > Verrucomicrobiia > Opitutales > Opitutaceae > IMCC26134_A. Next base: position 1,804 of record CBIHRE010000558.1, read on the forward strand.
GCCAGCACATCCGACAGGGTCTCTCCGAGGTGCTCGCGGGACTCGCCCGCCTCACCGACGCCCAAGCCACCGGATGGCGCTCCAAAAAGCGCTCCGGGTAAGCTCTGCGCCGCCTGTCTGTCCGAGCCTCCTCTCCGGCCGGCTGCGGCGGGCGCCGCCCCGTCCCCCAGCATTGGGTTCCCCAGCCGCGTGCAACCACGGCCCCGCGCGGCCGCCACCTGGCCCCCCCCGCCGCCTCGCCCGCGCCCGCCGCCCTGCTCAACCGTTGGTCATTCAACACCGCCTCCGGAGCCGTCGCCGCCAACACGACTTTCCCCGACTCCATCGCCGGCCTTCCCGCCGTGCTCCGCGGCCAAGGCGCCACCGCCAACGGCGCCGCCCTCGTCCTCCCCGGCACCACCACCGGCAACCAGACTCCCGCCGCGATCTCCGCCTTCATCGACCTGCCCAACGGCCTCGTCTCCTCGAAGACGAATTTCTCCCTCGAAATCTGGGCCACGCCGCTCAGCTACCAGTCCTTCGAGCGCCTCTTCGACCTCGGCCGCGTCAACGTCGCCGGCGACGGCCTCGGCGCCCCCGGCGAGATCACCGGCCTCGGCACCGCCGCACCCGGCGCCACCCAGGCGAGCGACAGTCTCATGCTTTCCCTCGCGCGCGCCACCGCCGGCAACATTTCCCAACAGCGCTTCGAGGCCAAACTCGACGGCACGGGAAACACCGCCGACCCCGCCGGCCTCTTTCGCCAGGTCGACACCAACCTCGCCACCACCGCCGGCACGCGTTACCACTACGTCCTCACCTTCCAGGACGGCGTCGGGGCCTTCGGCTCCGCCGGCGGCCGCGTCTCCTGGTATCGCGACGGCACGCTCGCCGCCACCGCCGACGTCGGCTTCCGCCTCCGCCAGCTCGAGGACGTCAACAACTGGCTCGGCCGCTCCCTCTGGAGCGCCGACCGCATGGCCAACGCCTCCTTCGACGAGGTCCGCGTCTACGACCACGCCCTCACCGCGTCCGAGATCTCCGCCAGCCGCGCCGCCGGCCCCGACGTCTCCTACCCCGCTCCCGTTGCCCAGGCCGACCAGGCCGCCATCCACCTCGGCCAAAAAGTCCTCCTCTCCGTCCTCGCCAACGACACCGGCCCGCTCAACCCCGCCTCCGTCGCCATCGCGCAGCCGCCCGCCATCGGTAGGGCTACCGCCGATACGCAGGGCCGCGTCCTCTACGCCCACCCCTCCACGGCGGGCCTCGATCCGGTCACCTTCACCTACACCGTCACCGGCCCCGGCGGCGTCTCCGCGCCCACCACCGTCACGATCACCCCGTCCGCCGCGCTGCGCATCCCGGCCGCGGCCTCGTTCAACATCCCCGCCGCTCCGCCCGCGTCCGCGCTCCAGCTCGTCGACGCGCTGCCCGGCCAGACTTTCTCGCAACCCCTCGCCCTCGTCAGCCCGCCCGGCGACACGCAACGCCTCTTCGTCGTCGAGAAAACCGGCTCCATCAAACTCGTCCCGAACACCGCCGCCGCCACGCCGGCGCAGTCCGTGTTCCTCAACCTCGCCACCTACCTCTCCGGCCGCGGTGAATCGCTCTCCACCTCCAGCGAGCAAGGCCTTCTCGGTCTCGCCTTCCACCCCGCCTACGCGACGAACCGCCAGTTCTACGTCTTCTACTCGGTCAACAAATCCGGCGCCGTCTACGAACGCGTTTCCCGTTTCCTCGCCCAGTCTGGCAACCCCGCCCTGGCCGACACCGCCTCCGAACTTGTTCTCATCGAGCAGCTCGACGAAGCCACCAACCACAACGGCGGCGGCCTCGCCTTCGGCCCGGACGGCTACCTCTACATCTCCTTCGGTGACGAGGGTGGCCAGAACGACCAGTTCAACAACAGCCAGCGCATCGACAAAGACTTCTTCTCCGCCCTCGCCCGCATCGACGTCGACAAGAAGCCCGGCTCCCTCGCG
>CBIHRE010000559.1:0-3749 GCA_966212385.1 uncultured Akkermansia sp.
TCGCCGAACAGGGAGTCCGCGCCCGCTCCGCCGTCCAAGCGGTCGGCTCCGCTCGCGACGGAGATCGTGATGGTGAGGACGTAGTCGATGAGGAGCGCGGAGCCGGAGACGACGCCGGCGGCGGGCGAGAGGAGCTTGCTCGCGACGAGGTAACCGCCGCCGCCGTTGGGGAAGAGCGAGATGATCTGCGAGTAGCTGGCGCAAATCGCCACGATGGTGAGGACGGAGGCGAGGGCGACGAAGACGGCGAGCGAGTGGTGCGAGCCGAGGGCGCGGAAGGTTTCTTCGGGGCCGTAGCAGGAGGAGGAGAGGCCGTCGGAGCCGAGGCCGACCCACGCGAAGACGGCGATGAGGGAGACCTGGTGGAAGAGGTTGCGGTCGGCGAGCGAGCGGGCGCGGCCAAGGAGGAGCGATTTGAGCGACATGAAGGAACGACGGACGGAGAAATTAACCACTAATGGAGAGGCCCAATGGGCTCTCCTTGGGCGATGAGCCGCGCGCCGGGGGCGGCGCACGGCGACGGGTTTCGATGGGCGGCCAAGGGCCGCGGAGGGGAGGCGAAGGCGGGGGGCGGCTGTTCGGATCACGGGCGGGACGCCCGTGCCACGTCGGAGCCAAGCGACGGCAGAGCGTTAGTTGGCGGACGGGTCGCGGGTCTTTTCCTTGGCCATGAGGGCGAGCATGGTGTCGAGGAGGCCGGAGCCGCCGGTGGCGCCGGTCACGGAAACGTCGGGGACGATGCGCACGCCGCGTTCGCCGACGGTCTGCATGAGCTGCATCACGGTGTAACTTTGCGCGCCGAGGGCCTCGACGCCGGCGCGGTAGGCCTGGGCCTTCGCGTCGCCAGTGGCGCGGATGGACTCGGCCTCGGCGAGGGCGTGGAGCTTGGTGGATTCGGCTTCGCCGGCCGCGTGTTTGATCGCGGACTGGGCGCGGAGGTCGGCGATGCGCACGCCTTGGTCGGCGTCAACCATCTGCTGCTGGATGTTGGCGAGGGCGGTGGCGCGGACGAGTTCCTGGCGCTGGCGCTGAGCGAGCTCCTGCGTCTCGTAGGTTTTCTTTTCCTCCTCGGCGATTTTGCGGTCGGTCTGGGTCTTCATCAGCTCGGCGGGGGGCGTGATGTCGCCGATGAGGGTGTCGATCGCCTGCACGTCGTAGGCGGCGAGGGCGACGCGGATGTGCTCGGCGGCCTCGGTCTGGCGCTCGCTGCGGGCCTTGAGGAAATCGAGGACGGTGTGGTGCTGGGCGGAGTTGCGGAAATAGTTTCCGACGATCGGCTGGAGGGCGTGGTCGACGAGGTTCTGCATGGAGCCGAGGCGCGAGATGACCTTGGGCGCGTCGAGGGCGCCGACGTGGATGAGCTGCGAGACGTCGAGGTTGAAGGCGAAGCCGTCCTTGGAGCGCACGGTGATGGAGCTGAGGCGCGCGTCGTAGTGGTGGGCCTCGGTGCGGTTGGCCCAGTTGAGGACGATGTTGGTGGTGGGCACGAGCTCGACGCGCATGATGCGGGTGTTGATCGGGTGCTTGCCGGGATTGAGCGGGGTGACCCAGACGCCCTTGTGGCCGACGTTGACGAGGTCGCCGTGCTTGAAGGCGGCGCCGCTGACGTCCTCGTGGGCGAGGCCGACGTAGGAGATGACGACGCCGACGTTGCCGATGGGGATGGCGAGCATGGGCACCTGTTCGACGCGGACGAACCACGGGTTGAGGTTCCAAGAGCCGGAGAGGAGGACCTGTTCCTGGAGACCACGGCGGCCGCCGGCCTCGAGGAAGGCGCGGGCGTTTTGGTAGTTTTCGTGGCCGGCGATGACGGGGCCGGCGATTTCGCCCGCGTCGATGGGGCGGCCGTCGAGCGTGGTGACGATGCCGACCATGTCGGGTTCGACGTGGTAGACGTGGAGTTCGTCGCGCTCCATGCCGTGGTGCTGGGCGTTGTAGGCGGTGACGACCTGGAAGAGGGCGGGGTTGATGCGGTAGGTGCCGGCGGTGAGGAGGCCGAGCTGGCGGCCTTTTTCGCCGCCGCCGAGGAGGAAGCGGCGGGCGTCTTGGAAGTTGTCGCACTCGACGACGCGGCCGAGGATGCGCTCGGCGGGGATGGGCGCGCCGTCGGCGGCGACGACGAGCGCGATCTCGCCGGCGGGCACGACGAGGACGGGGGCCTTGGCGACGGAGTATTGCCAGAAGCCGTAGCCGACGTGGATGCCGGGAGGAAGCGTGTCGGCCTGGTAGCCGGCCTCGTCTTCGAGGGCGATGAGGCGGCCGGCGGGAAGGCTGCGCTGGGCGAACTTTTTGATCACGACGCCGACCTGCGTTTCGCGGATCACGACGACGCCGAGCAGGAGCGGCGCGAAGACGAGGAAGGCGAAGAGCAAGCCGCCGCGCTCGATCCAGCCGGAGGCGAGCGCGAAGGGCGTGGCGAGAGCGGCCGCGGCGCCGAGGCCGAGGGCGAGGCGCGCGGTGGCGGCGCGCGACGATTTGAGGGCGAGGCCCGCGAGCACGAGGCCGGCGAGACCGAGGACGAGGCGTGCGGCAAGCCACGCGACGCCCGAGGGCGAAACGTCGAACGAGGTCATTGAACTGTCTCCTGACGTGCCCGCGGTCGCGCCGGTATTGGCGGCGAGACGTGCGGGCATGGTTAGTTTGGGGCAACCGTGGAGACACCGCACGAGCGGGCCCTAGTGGATCACCCTCCCATTGGCCGACGAGGTTAGCTGACGGGCTTGGCGCTGGAAGGTCGCCTTGGACGCGGTTGCCCGCGCCCGTTCGCCCCGTCCGTCGCGAGAGAGCGCGACGGAGAATTTGGGTCCCCCGCGCCGACGCCAAGGAAGTGGCGGCGGCTTAGGCATGCGTATCCAAAGAACGATGACAGCATGCCGACCCGGGATCGCGGGCGCAAGTTTCTCGCGTAACTAGGGATTGGAAGCGGCTGTTTTGTTGTGTCTTGCGAAGAAAATAGGCGCGGGCGATGCAGGCGCGTGGGTTCCCGGGAGGACACGGTCCCCGTATCGAAGCCTCTTAGCTGGAGAGCAGTTTGAAAAGCGGCTCGTTCACGTAGAAGTTGACGCGGCCGAGCTTCATTTTTCGCACGAAGTCATTTTCGGTGAGCAGGTCGAGATAGCGTGTCGCGGTGGGGCGGGAAACGCCGAGATCGCGCTCGATGAACTCGATTTTGGTGTAAGGGTGGCGGAACAGGTTGTTGAGCAGATCCTGGCTGTAGATACGCGGCAGCTCGGAGCGCAGGCGATGTTTGGCGGTCTGCATGAGATCGCGGATGCCGTGGACCTGGGCGATGGTCTGTCGCGAGGTGTCTTCCACCGCGCGCAGGATGTAGAGCACCCAGGCGGCCCACGCGCCGGTGTCGCGCACGGTCTGGAGATGGCGGTAATAGTCGTCCTTGTTGCGGACGATGTAGCGGCTCAGGTAGAGCACGGGCAGGTCGAGCAGGCCGTGCAGCACGAGGTGGAGCAGGTTGAGGATGCGGCCGGTGCGACCGTTGCCGTCGTAGAAGGGGTGGATGCTCTCGAATTGGTGGTGGAGGATGGCCATGCGCACGAGCGGGTCGAGGCCGTCGGGGCCCTCGTCGAGGTGGAAGTGTTCGAGGAAATTCCCCATCAAGCGGGCGATCTCGTCGCCGTCCTGCGGTGGGGTATAAACGATCGCGCCGGTGTTCTGGTTGCGGAGCACGGTGCCGGGAAGCGTGCGCAGGCCGACGCGGCAATGCGAGGCGGTGCTGGCGCATGTCGAGGCGA
>CBIHRE010000560.1:0-3748 GCA_966212385.1 uncultured Akkermansia sp.
CCCGCGTCCGCCCGCGGGTCGAAGCTCTCCCCCACGCCCTCGATCAGCGCCACGATGTCGAAAAGCGTGATCTCCGCCGGGGGCCGCGCCAACGCGTAGCCGCCCTGCTTGCCGCGGCGGCTGGTCACGAGGCCGCCGTTGCGCAGCTCGCCGAGGATCTGGACGAGGTAGGTCGCCGGCACCGCCTCGATCTTCGCCAGCTCCTCGATATGCGCCAGCTCCTCGCGCCCGTGCATGCGGGCGAGCTGGGCGAGGACACGGCAGGCGTAATCGACTTTGACGGAGAGTTTCACAGAGGATCGGGCGGGAAAGCGCCCGCACCGTGGCGTGCCGCCCGCCCCTCCGCAAGCCCGGGCGTCGTGGCTAACGCACCACGATCACCAGCTCTTCCTTCACGTCGCCTTTCACCTCCAGCCGCGGAAACTCGCCGCCCTTGCCCGGCCCGCGCTGCTCCACCCGAAACGCCAGGCGCGCAGATACGAGGTTGGAGAAGCGGAACCGCCCGTCCGCATCCGTCGCGCTCTCCGCCGGCATCTCCGGCACCGAGGCCGCCTTTGGCCGATCATCGCCGGCGTCGACGTATGCCGCCACCCGGGCGTTCTCCACCGGCTTCCCGTCGCCGTCCACCACGCGACCGCTCAGCTTCGCGCCCGGAAGCAGGGTGAACACCCATTCGTCCGGCCGCGCCGACGACACCGTCTTCGCCTGCGGCTGCCAGTCGCGCCGGGGCGACACCCGCAGGCGGTAGCGCACCGAATCGTCCACCGTCGCCACGGGGAAAACCGCGTATCCGCTCGCGTTGGTGCTCACGGTATCGGCCCAGACCGGCACATACTCGATGAAGTCCGACTGATAACCGAGGACGACATTGACCGCCGCCAAGGGCTTTCCATCGGCACCACGCACTCGCGCCGTCACCGGCCGTCCTTCCGCAAAGCGCACCTGCACGTCCGCGCGAGGCCGCGCCGCGTCCAAGGTGAACCACTCCGAGCGCGCCACGCGCGCCCCCGCCTGGGCGACCACGCGATACTTCCCGCCCAAAGGCACGCTGTTGATGGTCGCGCGGCTCTGCTTCGTGCCGAAATTCCCCTCGCTCGAAAAGCGTCCCGCCCGATCCTCCGCCACAAACGGATCTCGGCCCTCCAACCCCACGCGATCATATACCCGCGGCAGCCCGTCCGCCTCTAAGACATCCACCACCGCCACCCCGGCGGGGTGCGCGACGATCTCCTGGCGATGCACGCCCTCGCCTTCCGGCACCTCGAATGAAGGGTCCGCGATCCAATACCCCTGCAAACGACCGTCGAACGCGAACAGGCTGACCTTCGCGCGCACCGGCAGGTCCGGCAGCACCACTTTACCGTCGCGCACCTCCGTATAAGCGGAGGGGCGACCCGGCGAATCTTTCGACGCATCGGCCGGCATCGCCACGTAGGACAACCGGAAATCAGGCACCCGGCCGCCGTCGCTCGCCTTCACGTTTATTTCGACCGCACGTCTCGGCCCGGTGGGCTCCGGAGCTTCCTGGGCGCGCTCGGCCGCCTTCGCGGCCTGTCCCTCCGGAGATTCCTCCGCAAAAGCCAACCAACGGTCGTCCATCGTCAGTTCCACGCCGTCGCGATCGCCTCGCAACTGGATCCGCGTTCCGCGACTCGACGCACCATGCACCGAAAAGTCCGTCGCCCCGCTCGGCAGGCGCTCGAATTCAAAACGATAAACATCCCCGCCCTCCGGCGTCATCGTGCATTCCGCTAGGCTCGGCGCAAACGAGCGAGACCCGGTCGATATCCAACTAACCACGGACATGCGCGGCTGCCGCATAAAGCCCCGAGCCCGCTCGGTCAGGACCTTCACCCGGCCGCTCACCCGATGGCCGCCCGGCTCCATTTCCACCCGCAGCGTTTCCCCCGGGCGCACGCGCGCCAACGCGTTTGCATGCGTCGCATGGACGAATCGCAAGGCGTAGATGCCGCCATCGTCCCAGCCAGGCAGCTCGAAGCGCCCCTCCGCATCCGTGGTCGCCAGCGGCGGCTCGTCGAAATTTTGCGCGTAAAGACCCTCCACGCCCGAGACGAGCGCCAGCCAGACCTTCGCCCCCGCGACGACCGTGCCATCGGTCTTGTCCACCACCTGCCCGCGAATCGCTCGTGCGGCCGGCAAGACCCACGCCACCGTTTGATCGGGCGAGAAGTTCTCGATCACCCGTCGCGTTCCCTGCCTGCCAGGCAGATCCGCGGTGACTTGATACGCGAAGCCCGGATCTGCATTCGGCAGCACGATCATCCCCGCCTCGTCCGACACCCACGGTTTCCGATAAAAATAGTTCAGATGATCCGCGCCGCGCGGCCAGACCCGCACCTCGACCTTGACGCCCGCCAACGCCTTCCCATCCGGCTCGCCCAACCGCACGCGTAGAGGCCGCCCCTTTCGCAGGGTCATCGGCGGCACCACAACCTCGCTCGCGCCCGCCACCGGTTTCACATCGAAAACCACCGCAGGCGCCCATCCGTCCTCGGGCAAGGCCATCAACGATACCACACCGGTGGTTTCCGACTCATTCCCCCGTCCGTGCGTCCATCCGAAGGAGCCGCCCGCCCCTGTGTCTCCGTTCGAGGTTCTAAACATTCCCCAAACCTGCTTCGGCACGGGCGACCCATCCTCGGTCCGCAGCTCGCTGAGGATCTTGATTTTTCCCTCGGGATAAAGCCGCTTGCCACCGGACAAGGCCTGGCGCGGCTGCGTCTCCTTCACCGCTTCTTGCACCACCTTCGTCCGCTCCTCCGGAGACATCACCTGCGCCACGATGACCGGCGACGCCGCGAACAAGGCCGCATACGCCGCCACCGCGCCAATCACCAGCCAGCCACCCGGAGCCCAGTTCATACGCCCCGCCACCGGCCGGCCAAGCAAGCGCCCGATCCGCGAACGCAGCTCTCCAGGCTCGTGCCCGTCCGCCGCCAACACGCAGCTCGCCGCCGTCGGCGAGGTCGACACCACCCCCGCCAACGCCGCCAAGGCCCGCGCATAGCCCAGCGAATCCCCCGTCCAAGCCACCGCCAGGTCGTCGCAGGCCCGCTCCCTCTCGCGGCGGATGTGCCCGTTGATCGCGTGCACCGCCGGGTGAAAAAAGAACAGCGCCTCCGCCAGGCTTTGCAGCGCGTTCAGCCAAAAATCCCGCCGCACCATATGCGCCAGTTCATGCGCCAACACCGCCTCCGTTTGCGCCGTGGGCAACCCGGCCAAAAATCCCGCCGGCAACAAAATCACGGGCGCCCAGCCGCCGACCACCTGCGGCACGCTCACCAAGGCCGTCTCCCCGATCCGCGGCAAACGCATCCCCGGCGCACACCGCGCGCACAGGGCCGCGAACCGCTCCCGCCACTCCGGCGAAAGCTCCGCCAGCGATGCCGCCCGTAGCCGGCGCAAAAGCGACCACTCCCGAGCATGCCGTCCCAGCCCGATCGCCACGCCCGCGATCCAAAGGCCCACCACCCACGGCATCGCCGGCCGCACGCGCTCGCGCCACCCATCCCTCTTGGAGGGCGGCGCTCCGTCGCCGCCATCGGCTCCCTCGCGCATCTCCCTCCGCGCCTCGGCCACCGCTCCCGCCGTCGCCCGCGCATCCGCCGCCGGCCCCGCCACGATCACCGAGGACGCCTTCGTAACCGGCTCGCCCCGCCGCTCCGCAGCCGCCGATCCAGCCTGCCGTACCCCCCCACCCGCGGTCCCCCCCACCCCCCCCCCGCAG
>CBIHRE010000561.1:0-3740 GCA_966212385.1 uncultured Akkermansia sp.
CGAAGTTCAAGGCCGAGCTCGCCGCCAGCCTTGATCGCTACGCCGCCTTCGTCGCCCGCGAACTCGAAGGCGACGACGGCACCATTTATGGAAACGTCGGCCGAAAGAACTGGGAACGCCTCTACAACTTCCCCTGGTTCGCCCACTTTCATCTCGCGATGTATCGGGCCACCGGAGACGCCGGCCACCTGGACCGCATGCTCCGCGTTTTCCGGAGCTACTACGCCAAAGGCGGAGCCAGGTATTACGCCATCGGTATCCGCGTCACCGATTCGCTCGCCGCTCTCGCCGACGCCGGACGCGCCGAGTTGCTCGCGCTTTTCCGCACCCATGCCGACACCTTGCTCAAGATCGGCACCGACTACCCGCCCTTCGAGGTGAACTACGAGCAATCCATCGTCGCCCCGGCCGTGCAGCTGCTCCTCGAGGTCCACCTCGCCACCGGCGAGCCCGCCTATCTCGAGGGTGCGAAAAAACAGATGCCCGTCCTCGAGGCCTTCGCCGGCAAGCAGCCCGACCACCGCCTCCACGAGGTCTCGATCCGTCACTGGGACGATTTCTGGTTCGGCAAGATCCGCGTCTACGGCGACACCTTCCCGCACTACTGGAGCGCCATCAACTCGCAGGCTTACGCCTACTACGCGAAAGCCGTCGGCGACTCCTCCTGGATCAACCGCGCCCGCGATGTGTGCCTCGCCAACCTCTCGCTCTTCGCGCCCAACGGCGAAGCCTCCTGCGCCCACCTCTATGCCCTCTCCACCAACGGCATTCCCGGCGCGCGCAACGACCCGTGGGCCAACGACCAGGACTGGGCGCTCGTCTATCTCCTTATGACCCGCGATCTCATCGATCGAACCAAGTAACACAGGCCCCGGCGGGCTCCGCTCCGCCTTCGCCGCTTCTCCCGGTCTCCTCCGGCGCCACCCCTGCGACAAGACCCGATGCCGCGCGCCCGCCGGGCCCGCTACCCTCGCGGCGCCATGGACGCCCTCGTCATCGTCGATCTTCAACGCGCCTTCCATCCCCCGCCCGATCTCGTCGACCGCATCCGCGCCCGCGCCGATCAGTTTCCACTCTGCATCTTCACGCGTTTCGTCAATCCGCCCAACTCCATCATCCGCCGAAAACTCGACCGCCAGTCCTGCGCTCCGGGCAATCCCGAGGGCGAACTCGTGATCACGCCCAAACCCGGCGACTGGGTCCTCGAAAAATTCGGCTACAGCATCGACTCCCTCGCGCTCCGCCGCCTGCGCGAAGCCAGCATCCGCCGCGTCCTCCTTTGCGGCGGCGACACCGACGCCTGCGTGCTCGGCGTCGCGTTCTCGCTCTTCGACGCCGGCATCGACTGCTCCGTCGATCCCGAGCTTTGCTGGAGCTCCGCCCATCTCCACGACGAGGCGATGAAGATCATCTCCCAGCAATTCGGCACGCCCAAGGACCTCGGCCTCGCGCACGGTTAAGCGCATCCGGGCCGGCCCGCGCCCCCTTGACGCGTGTCAAACCCGCCCCCGCCGCGCGCTCGCCAAGTCGCGCCGCCTCTGCGTCCTTGCCCGTGTGACGCCCCCCGCCCGCGACCCGCTGTTTTCCGACTCTACCGCCCCCCTGCCGCGGCGGGCCTTTCGCGCCGCGATGGGATTCCTCCTGATCGCCGCGCTGCTCGGCGTGCTTCTCCGCTGGCAACTCGTCGCGCCCTTTCCCGGCATCACCTACGGCCACTGGCTCCACGCGCACTCGCACGCCGCGTTTCTGGGCTTCGTCTTCAACGCCTTCTTCGCCTTCGCGCTCGACGTCTTCGTCTCGGCCGACGAGCGCCCCGCCTACGCGCGGATTTTCACCGTTCTGCAGCTCGCCGTGGTCGGCATGCTCGCCACCTTTCCGTGGCAAGGCTACGCGGCGGGGAGCATAACGTTTTCCACGCTTCACATGGCCGCCTCCGGCACCTTCGCGTGGCGGCTCTGGCGTCGCAACCAAGCCGCCCCCGCGGCGCGCGGCCACCTCGGCGCCGCGCTGTTCTTCCTCGTCATCTCGGGCCTCGGCCCGCTCACCCTTGGCCCCCTCGCCGCCTCCGGCCTGCGCGACAGCCCCGCCTACGCGCTCTCGATCTACTTCTACCTCCACGCCCAATACAACGGCTGGTTTCCCTTCTTCCTCCAGGCTCTCGCGCTTCAACACGCCTCGTCGCGCTCCACCGCTCCCGCTCTCGCCCGCCACGCCGCGCACGCCCTGCGCTGGCTCTTCGCCGGCGCGCTGCTCACCTTCGCGCAATCCACGCTCTGGCTCGATCCGCCGCCTTGGGTCCGCCTCGTCGCGCTCGCCGGCGGCCTCGCGCAGCTGATCGGCTTTGCCCGACTTCTCCGTGCGCTTCGGCTCGCCCCGCAGCTTCCGTCCGGGCCGATTCGCCATCTCGCACGTCTGGCCTTCGCGGCATTCGCGCTGAAGCTCGTTCTGCAGACCGCCTCCGCCTGGCCCGGCCTCGCCGGCCTCGTCAACCACCGCTACGTGGTGATCGCCTTTCTCCACCTCGTGTTTCTCGGCGTCGTCGCCCCCGCCGTCTTCGCCGCGGGCCTGCACGCCGGCTGGCTGCGCGACCGGATCCCCGGGCGAATCGCGCTCCTCGTCTTCTTCGCCGCGGCCGCGTTTTCCGAGACCGTGCTCGTGGCCGTCGCCCTCGGATGGACGCCCTCCGTGCCGCCCCAAGGGCTCCTGCTCGGAGCGGCCATCGCCATGGCCCTCGCCGTGGTCCCGCTATTTTCCGGCAGCTTCGGATCCGCTCTTCGCCGTCGATAAGGCCGACACCAAAGCCGCCGCGGCCTCGTCGATCCCGCCGCCCAGGCCCGCGCGCTGGTGCGCGATCTCGCCGTCCTTCGAAAGAATCGTGACCAGGTTCGAATGCGCGAAATTGCCGTCCGCCTCGCGCTTGAACTTCACGCCCAGCAAGGCCGCCAGCTCGCGCACCGCGTCGTCGTCGCCGTGGAGCAGCACCCAGTCGTCGGGCAGCCCGCGGCTCGCGCGAAACGCCTTCAAGGCCTCCGGCGTGTCGCGCTTGGTGTCGAAGGACACCATCACGATCCGCGCCTCCGCCCGTGTCGCCTCGGGCAACTTCTCCCGGATGCGCGTCAGGTCCACGACGGTGGCCGGACACGCGTAGGTGCAGTGAGAGAAAAACATCGCCAGCGCCACCGGACGCCCGCGCAGCTCCGCAAGTCGAAAGGGCGCGCCCGCGTCGGTCGTGAACCCGACCTCCGCCTGATAAAGCGAGGCGTCGGGCAAGGCCGCCTTCGCGCCCGTCTCCACGGGCGAAGCCGCGCAACACGCGTCCGCCGCGCGAAGCGGCGCGCCGCCCGGAACACCGCAGGCCGCCACGATTGAAAACAGAAAAAGCCAGTTCGATTTCATGGGATAAAAAGGAAATTCACCGTGCCTCGCCCGCCTTGGCACCGCCTTCCGCGCCGGCGTCCGCCGCGCAACGAAAACCCAGCGTCGATGTCCCCTGCCGCGCCGTCAGCGAGGAGCGCAGGGCCTGCCGCATGAAGGCGGCGTAGTCGCTCGTGTCCGACGCGGTCGCCGAGGCGCCACCGCAAAACAGATTCTGGTCGCGGTCCGTGTCCGCGCGCGACTCGCCCGTCACCATTGCCGTGTTAAAGTCGTCCACCCACTCCCACACCAGCCCGTGCAGCCCGCGCGCGCCGGGCAGGGTCGCCTTCGCCTCGCGCACCGAAGGCAGCACTTCCGGCGCCGGG
>CBIHRE010000562.1:0-3732 GCA_966212385.1 uncultured Akkermansia sp.
TTCATGCCCGCCCGCAAAACCCCCGCCGCGAAGTCCTCCCCCGCCAAGTCCGCCCAATCCGATCCCGCCTCTCCGGCCCCAGGCTCGGCGCTCCCCGCTCCTGGCCCGGGCATCCGCCCCTTCGCGAAGCTCATGGCGGCGAATCGCTCCGAGATCGCAGTTCGCATCTTCCGCGCCGGCACCGAACTCGGCCTCCGCACCGTCGGCATCTACGCCCAGGAGGACCGCTTTTCCCTCCACCGCTACAAAGCCGACGAGGCTTACCAGGTCGGCAAGGGCAAGGGCCCCGTCGCCGCCTACCTCGACATCCCGAGCATCGTCGAGACCGCGCGCAGCCACGGCGTCGACGCCGTCCACCCGGGCTACGGTTTCCTTTCCGAGAACCCCGACTTCGCCCGCGCCGTCGAGCAGGCAGGCCTCGTCTTCGTCGGCCCGCGTCCCGAGCTCCTTGAAATGATGGGCGACAAAACCGCCGCCCGCGCGCTCGCCCAGCGCATCAAGGTCCCCGTTCTCCCCGGCACCGAGGAGGCCATCACCGACCGCGCCGAGGCCCTGAAAACCGCCAAGGAAATCGGCTTCCCGCTCATCATCAAAGCCGCCTTCGGCGGCGGCGGCCGCGGCATGCGCGTCGTCCACAAGCCCGCCGACCTCGCCGACCTCCTCGACGAGGCCCAGGCCGAGGCCGGCCGCGCCTTCGGCAACCCCGCCGTCTTCCTCGAGAAATACATCCCTCGCGCCAAGCACATCGAGGTCCAGATCCTCGGCGACAAGCACGGCAACGTCATCCACCTCCACGAGCGCGACTGCTCCGTGCAGCGCCGCCACCAGAAGGTCGTCGAGGTCGCCCCCAGCTTCGGCCTCCCGCGCGACGTCGTCGACTCCCTCTGCGCCGCCGCCGTCCGCATCGCCCGCGAGATCCGCTACGACAACGCCGGCACCGTCGAATTTCTCTACGACCTCGACCGCCACGAGTGGTTCTTCATCGAGATGAACCCGCGTATCCAGGTCGAGCATACGGTCACCGAGGTCATCACCGGCCTCGACCTCGTCCGCGCCCAGATCCTCATCGCCCAGGGCCACGCCCTCCACTCCGCCGAGGTCGGCATGCCCCAGCAGTCCGACATCCCCCGCAACGGCTTCGCCCTCCAGTGCCGCATCACGACCGAGGACCCCGAGAACAAGTTCGTCCCCGACTACGGCCGCATCCAGGCCTACCGCTCGCCCGGCGGCTTCGGCATCCGCCTCGACGGCGCCGCCGGCTTCTCCGGCTCCGTCATCACGCCCTTCTACGACTCGATGCTGGTGAAGATCATCGCCAGCGGTCACAACTACGAGGTCGCCCTCCACCGCATGGATCGCGCCCTGCGCGAATTCCGTATCCGTGGAGTAAAGACCAACATCCCCTTCCTCGAGAACGTCATCTCGCACCCGATCTTCGCGAGCGGCCAGGCCACCACGACGCTCATCGACACCACGCCCGAGCTCTTCCGCTTCAAGCCCCGCCAGGACCGCGCCACCAAGCTCCTCGGCTTCCTCGGCAACGTCACCGTCAATGGCAACCCCCACGCCAAGGGATGGCGCCCCGCGAAACCCTTCGCCCCCATCGCCCCGCCGTCCTCCGGTTCTCCGGCATCCGGCCTTCCGACCTCCGGCTCTCCGTTCTCCGCCGCGCCGCGGCCCGGCACCCGCGATCTCCTCCTCAAGCTCGGCGCCAAGAAATTCGCCGAGTGGACTGTCGCGCAAAAACGCCTGCTCGTCACCGACACCACCTTTCGCGACGCCCACCAGTCGCTCATGGCCACGCGCGTGCGCACGCACGACATGCTCGCCGCCGCCTCCGCCGTCGCCCACCGCACGCCCGGCCTCTACTCGCTCGAATGCTGGGGCGGCGCCACCTTCGACACCGCCATGCGCTTCCTCAACGAGGACCCGTGGGACCGTCTCCGCCAGCTCCGCGCCCGCGTGCCGAACATCTGCTTCCAGATGCTCTTCCGCGGCGCCAACGCCGTCGGCTACACCAACTACCCCGACCACGTCGTCGCCGGCTTCGTCCGCCACGCCGCCGCGCAGGGCATGGACATCTTCCGCATCTTCGACTCGCTGAATTATCTCCCGAACCTGCGCGTCGCCATGGAAGCCGTGCAGGACACCCACGCCATCTGCGAAGCCGCCCTCTGCTACACCGGCGACATCCTCGACGAGCGCCGCGACAAGTTTTCCCTCTCTTACTACGTCAAGATGGCCAAGGAGCTCGAAAAAATGGGCGCCCACGTCATTGCGATCAAGGACATGGCCGGCCTCTGTCGCCCCGCCGCCGCGCACAAGCTCGTCAAGACGCTGAAGGAAGAAGTCGGCCTCCCCATCCACTTCCATACCCACGACACCAGCGGCATCAACGCCGCCTCCGTCCTCCGCGCCGCCGACGCCGGCGTTGACGTCGTCGACCTCGCCATCGCCTCGATGAGCGGCAGCACCTCGCAGCCCAACCTCAACTCCGTCGTCGCCGCGCTCCAGCACACCCCGCGCGACACCGGCCTCGACCTCGACGCGCTCAACGAGTTCTCCGACTACTGGGAAAACGTCCGCGCCGTTTACGCGCCCTTCGACACCGCGCCCAAATCCGGTTCCGCCGAGGTCTACCTCCACGAGATGCCCGGCGGCCAATACACCAACCTCAAGGAGCAGTCCGTCTCGCTCGGCATTTCCCACCGCTGGACCGAGATCGCCCGCACCTACGCCGAGGTGAACACGCTCTTCGGCGACATCGTGAAGGTCACCCCCTCCTCGAAGGTCGTCGGCGACATGGCGCTCTTTCTTTTCTCGCGCGGCATCAAACCCGCCGACGTGGTCAACCTGCCTCCCGGCGAAACGCCCTTCCCTGAAAGCGTCATCGACATGCTCTCCGGCGGCCTCGGCTGGCCCGAGGGCGGCTGGCCCGAGAAGGTCTCGCTCGCCGTGCTCGGCGAGAAACGCCACGCCGCCGCCCGCGCCGCCTACCAGTCCTCGCTCAAGAAAACCAAGGCCGCCTCAGCGAAGTCCCCCGCCAAATCCGCCGACCTTACCTCTGCCGATTTCGCCAAGCTCCGCGCCGAGCTCGCCGAAAAACTCCGCCGCGAGCCGACCGACGACGACCTCTACTCGCACCTGATGTATCCGCAGGTCTTCGCCGACTTTGACAAACACCGCCGCGAGTTCGGCGACGTGTCGGTGCTGCCCTCCGCCGCCTTCTTCTACGGCCTGCAACCTGGCGAGGAGATCACCGTCGAGATCGAGCAAGGCAAGATGCTCATCATCCGCCTTGTCGGCATCGGCGCCCCCGACAAGGAGGGCCGCCGCACGCTTAGCTACGAGCTCAACGGCGTGTCTCGCGAAATCCTCGTCACCGACAAGGGTGTCGCGCCCAAGACCAAGGCCCGTCCCAAGGCCGACCTCGCCGACCCCGCGCAAGTCGCCGCGCCCATCCCCGGCCTCATCGCCGCGCTCTCCGTCTCCGTCGGCGCCAAGGTCATGAAGGGCGACAAGCTCCTCATGATGGAGGCGATGAAGATGCAGACCACGGTCTACGCGCCCTGCACCGGCGTCGTCGGCGAGCTCAACGTCGCCCTCGGCGACACCGTCGAGGCCAAGGACCTGCTCGCCCGCATCCGCCCGGCCTGACTTGGGCTTGGCGCATCCAAGGTGGACGGGCGCGTCCCGGCGCCCGTTGCCGTGCCTCTCGGGCCACGCGCGGAG
>CBIHRE010000563.1:0-3727 GCA_966212385.1 uncultured Akkermansia sp.
CGGAGGTCGGCGGGGGAGATCTCGGAGGGGTTAACCACGGAGGGCGCGGAGGGACACGGAGAGGTAGGAAGAGAATCGGAGGTGGAGGTGACCGTGCAGGTTTCGCCGTAGCCGTCGCGGGGGAGTTCGGTGACGGCGCGGGAGCGCGGGTCGGCGGCGAGGCGGAGGGTGCGCGTGGTGAGGCTGAGGGCGTCGTAGAGGAAGAGACGGCCGGAGAGCGGTTCGCCGATACCGGCGATGAGTTTGATCGCTTCGGTGGCTTGGAGCGCGCCGATGAGGCCGGGGAGGACGCCGAGGACGCCGGCTTCGGCGCAGTTGGGCGCGGCGCCGGGCGCGGGCGGCTCGGGGAAGAGGCAGCGGTAGGTGGGGCCGCCGCGGTGGTTGAAGACAGAGACCTGGCCCTCAAAACCCTGGATGGCGCCGTAAACAAAGGGGCGGTCGGCGAGAACGCAGGCGTCGTTGACGAGGTAGCGGGTGGAGAAGTTGTCGGAGCCGTCGAGGACAAGGTCGACGGAGCGCACGAGGTCGAGGGCGTTGGCGCGGGTGAAGCGCACCGCGTGCGCTTCGATGGCGATGTGTGGATTGAGGGCGCGGAGGCGTTCGGCGGCGGCGGCGGCCTTGGGACGGCCGGAGTCGGCGGTCGTGTAGAGGATTTGTCGTTGGAGGTTGGATACGTCGACGGTGTCGGGGTCGAGCAGGACGATGCGGCCGACGCCGGCGGCGGCGAGATAGAGGAGGGCGGGGCAGCCGAGTCCGCCGGCGCCGATGACCAGGATGGAGCCGGCGCGGAGTTTCTCCTGCGCGGCGGGGCCGAAACCGGCGAGGCCGAGGTGACGCTGGTAGCGGAGAAGTTCGTCGGGGGAGAAAGACATCGGAGGGTTTGAACCGCGAATGAACACGAATGGATGCGAATGCCGAACCAAAGGCGTCGGAGGATTGGGATTCGTGTCTATTGTCGTTTATTCGCGGTTAAAATCGTTTGGCCGTCGTAGGTTGGGTCCCAGTCTTTCCAGACGGGATCGTAGCCTTGGGAGCGGAGGAAGGCGGCGATCTCGGCGGGGCTGCGGTCGTCGCTGATCTCGAATTGTTCGAGCGAATCGGGGGCGCTGGCGTAGCCGCCGGGGTTGGTGCGGGAGCCGGCGCTCATCGTGGTGAAGCCGAGCTTGAAGGCGTGGTCGCGGAAGGCGGGGCGCTCGCGGGTGGAGAGCGAGAGTTCGACCTCGGGGCTGAAGAGGCGGAAGGCGCATACGACTTGAAGAAGTTCGCGTTCGGAAAAGGGAGTGACGGCGATGTCGTGGCCTTCGTGTGGGCGGAGACGCGGGAAGGAGAGGCTGTAGCGGGTGCGCCAGTAGGCGCGTTCAAGATGGCGGAGGTGGAGGCCGAGAAACCAGGCTTCGGCGCGCCAGTCGGAGAGGCCGTAGAGGGCGCCGAGGCCGATTTTTTTCACGCCGGCGCGTCCGAGGCGGTCGGGGGTTTCGAGGCGGAAGGCGATGTCGGCCTTGGGGCCGGAGAGATGGTGGCGGGAGTAGGCGGCGGGGTCGTAGGTCTCTTGGTAAACGAGGACGGCGCCGAGGCCATCGGCGGTAAGCGCGGCGTAGTCGGTTTCGGAGAGCGGCTGCACCTCGATGGAGAGATGGGAAAAGTGGGGGCGGAGGAGGCGGAGGGCGTTGGCGAGGTAGTCGCGTCCGTAGCGGGCGGATTCGCCGGTGACGAGGAGGACGTGGTCGAAGCCGAGTTCCTTGAGGGCGCGGGCCTCGGCGAGGATTTCGGCGTCGTTGAGGGCCTTGCGGCGGATGGCGTTTTGCGCGGAGAAGCCGCAGTAGGTGCAGACGTTGGCGCACACGTTGGTGAGATACATCGGCGCGTAGAGCTGCATCGTGCGGCCGAAGCGCTCGACGGTGAGCTGGTGGGCGCGGCGAGCCACATCTTCGAGGTGGGGCGCGGCGGCGGGGGAGAGGAGCGCGGCCAGGTCGTCGAGCGTGAGGCGGCCGGGCGCGGCGGCGAGGGTGCGGGCGACGTCGGTCGGCGTGGCGGAACGGATGCGGGCGGCGACGGCGGCGAAATCGTGGCGGGAGAATGTCTCGAGGAAGCCGCTCATACGCTGGAGAGGAAGGCGGTGAGGGGCGACGAGGCGCTGGGGGCGCCAGAGCGGGCGAGGCCGGATTCGTGGGCGAGGCGGCCGGCTTCGACCGCGAGTTTGAAGGCGGCGCCCATCGCGACGTGGTCGGCGGAGGCGGCGATCGCCGTATTCACGAGGACGGCGTCGGCGCCCATTTCGAGGGCGGCGGCGGCGTGGGAGGGGGCGCCGAGGCCGGCGTCGATGACGACGGGGACGCGGGCTTGGGCGATGATGATTTCGAGGAAGGCGCGGGACTCGAGGCCGCGGTTGCTGCCGATCGGCGCGCCGAGGGGCATAACGGCGGCGGCGCCTGCCTCCTCGAGCTGTTTGCAGAGCACGGGGTCCGCGTGGCAGTAGGGGAGAACGATGAAGCCGCGTTTCACGAGTTCGCGCGTGGCGAGCAGGGTCTCGACGGCGTCGGGCATGAGATACTTGGGGTCGGGGTGGATCTCGAGTTTGAGCCAGTTGGTTTCGAGGGCTTCGCGGGCGAGCTCGGCGGCGAGGATGGCTTCCTTGGCGTCGCGCACGCCGGAGGTGTTGGGGAGGAGGCGGTGGCGGACGGGGTCAAGTTGGTCGAGGATGGCGTCGGCGGAGCCGTCGGTGCGGGCGCGGCGGAGGGCGACGGTGACAAGCTCGGTGCCGGAGGCGTCGAGCGAGGCGCGCATGGCGGCGGCGTTGGAGTATTTGCCGGTGCCGAGGAAAAGACGGGAGGAGAAGGGGACGCCGGCGATGGTGAGGGGAGAAGGCATGTGCGATGGATGATGTAGGATGTGAGATGTGGGATCTCAGCGGGCGGACCAGGCGGCGAGGAAGGCAGTGTGGCGGGCGGGGACGTTGTTGGAGGAAAAGAGAGCGGAGGAGACGGCGACGCCGCTGGCACCGAGCGCGCGGATGGGCGGGAGGTCTTCGGGGTAGATGCCTCCGATGACCCAGGCGGGGAGGCCGCCGAGGAGGGGGAGGAGAGGGGCGATGCCTTCGGGGCCGAGGACGGGCGCGAGGTTCTTTTTGGTGGCGGTGAAGCGCCAGGGGCCGATGCCGACGTAGTCGAGGGCGCCGCAGGCGGCGGCGCGGCGGGCGGCGTCGGCGTCGTTGACGGTGCCGCCGAGGATGCGGTCGGGGCCGAGTCGGGCGCGCGCGGCGGTCCAGTCGCCGTCGAGTTTGCCGAGGTGGACGCCGTGGGCGCCGGAGGCGAGGGCGATGTCGGTGTTGTCGTTGACGATACAGACGGCGCCGGCGGCGCGGCAGGCGGCGACGACTTCGTGGGCGGTGGCGAGCCAGGCGGCGGGCTCGGCGTTTTTCATGCGGAGCTGAATCCAGCGGGCGCCGGTGGCGAGGAGGGCGCGGGTTTGCTCGGCGTGCGAGAGCGGCAGGCCGTCCTGGGTGAGGCACATGAGCGGCGGGGCGGCGGAGAGGTCAGCGGGCATGGGCGAGAAGATCGGTGAAGGCGGCGACGGGATCGGGGCGGAGCCAGACGGCGCCGAGGACCGCGGCGGCGTCGAAGCCGAGGGAGCGGACGGCGGGAAGGCGGGACGCGTCGATGCCGCCGAGGGCGACGACCTCGGTGATGCGTTGAGCGGGCGTGCGGGCTTCGAGGGCGAAGGTGATCGT
>CBIHRE010000564.1:0-3714 GCA_966212385.1 uncultured Akkermansia sp.
AATATCACTACAGACACTCTACAACTCCGTGCCACGGTCTCCCAGCTCCGTGACCTCCGTGGCTAAAAATCCGCCTCCGTTTCTTCCGATCCGCTTCGCCAGATGACCCTCAACGACATCCCCGCGCTCAACGCCGGCCTCAACGCCCTCGCCACCGTGCTCATGACCACGGGCTTCGTGTTCATCAAATCGGGCAACAAAAACGCCCACCGCGCCTGCATGCTCTCCGCCGGCGTCGTGTCCGCGATTTTCCTCGTCGGCTACCTCACGCACAAGGCCCTCAAGGGCGCGCACGCCGGCGCGGGCGAGGCCATCCATACGCAGTTCGGCGGCGAAGGCGCGATCCGCGTCGTCTACTACGTGATGCTCATCACCCACGTGCTGCTCGCCATCAGCATCGCCTACCTCGTCCCGCGCACCTTCCTGCTCGCGATCAAGGGCGACTACGAGCGCCACAAGAAATGGGCGCGTGTCGTCTTCCCCATCTGGTATTACGTCAGCGTCACCGGCGTGCTCGTCTATTTCTTCCTCTACCAGTGGTGGCCGGCGAAGTGAGTCCAAACGAGGCCCGGGCTCGTCACCGGGCGCGACGCGCCGCCTCTCCTTCATCATAACTTGAGATAATTTTCATTTTTCCGCCCCCACCCCGCGCTCGCCTGCGGCCGGACGCTCGTGCTAGCTCGCCCCCTTTCCCAACCATGAGCTGGAACCGCTTCACCCAATACAGCTACCACAACGCGTCGCTCGGCTTCGCCCTCGACTACAGCCGTATCCCCTTCCCGGATACCTTCCTCGCCGCGACGGAGCCCGCCATCCAGCAGGCCTACTCCGCCATGGCGGCCCTCGAGAAAGGCGCCATCGCGAACCCCGACGAGAACCGCATGGTCGGCCACTACTGGCTGCGCGCATCCAAGCTCGCCCCCACCGCCGACCTGACCAAGGCCGTCGACTCCTGCCTCGCGCAGATCAAGTCGTTCTCCGCCGACGTCCACGGCGGCAAGCTCCTCGGCTCCACCGGCAAAAAGTTCACCCAGCTCCTCGTCGTCGGCATCGGCGGCTCCGCCCTCGGCCCGCAGCTCGTCAACCACGCCCTCGGCCAGCCCGGCGCGGACAAGATGGCCGTGTCCTTCTTCGACAACACCGACCCCGACGGCATCGACTCCGTCCTCGCCCAGCTCGCCGGCAAACTCCCCGAGACCCTCGTCGTCGTCATCTCCAAGTCCGGCGGCACCGTCGAGACCCGCAACGGCCAGCTCGAGGCCGCCGCCGCCTTCAAGGCCGCCGGCCTCGACTTCGCCAAACACTTCGTCGCCGTCACCGGCGAAGGCTCCAAGCTCGAACAGACCGCCATCCAGCAAGGCTGGCTCGCCCGCTTCCCGATGTGGGACTGGGTCGGCGGCCGCACCTCCGAGCTCTCCGCCGTCGGCCTCCTCCCCGCCGCCCTCCAGGGTCTCGACATCGACTCCATGCTCGCCGGCGCCGCCGCGATGGACGTCGTCACCCGCTCCTCCGTCACCAAGGAAAACCCCGCCGCCCTCCTCGCCCTCATGTGGCACTACGAGACCGCCGGCAAGGGACTGAAGGACATGGTCATCCTCCCCTATAAGGACCGACTCCTCCTCTTCTCCCGCTACCTCCAGCAACTCGTCATGGAGTCGCTCGGCAAGGAATTCGATCTTCAGGGCAAGGTCGTCAACCAAGGCATCGCCGTCTACGGCAACAAGGGCTCCACCGACCAGCACGCCTACGTCCAGCAGCTCCGCGAGGGCGTGAACAACTTCTTCGTCACCTTCATCGAGGTCCTGAAGGACCGCGCCGGAGCCTCCATGCAGGTCGAGCCCGGAGTCACCACCGGCGACTACCTCACCGGCTTCTACCTCGGCACCCGCGACGCCCTCAGCGAGAAGGACCGCCACTCCGTCACCGTGACGGTCAAGGAGCTCAACGCCTACAGCCTCGGCCTCATGATCGCCCTCTATGAGCGCGCGGTCGGCTTCTACGCCAGCCTCGTCGGCATCAACGCCTACCACCAGCCCGGCGTCGAGGCCGGCAAGAAGGCCGCCACCGGCGTCATCGCCCTCCAAGGCAAACTCGTCGCCGCCCTGAAGGCCGCCCCCGGCAAGCCTTTCACCGCCGCGGCCGCCGCGGCCGCGACCGGAGGCGACGCCGAGCTCGCCTACAAGATCCTCGAGCACCTCGCCGCCAACGGCGCGCTCAAGAAGCAGGCGGGTTCCCCCTGGTTCACCAGCACCTATTCGGCCTGATCCCGGCCGCCGCCGCCCCGGCTCTTTTTTGGCCGACTCTCCGCATCCCCGCCTCCGTCTCGCCCGCTTGCGTTGCGGAGGCATTTGACCGATACTTTTCTCCTTTCCAAGCCCCCTGCCCGCTAGCAGGTTTCACGGCTTACATCCCCCTAATGAAAGCTCTTACCCTCGTTCTCTGCATTCTCGCGCTTCTCGGATCCGCCGCTTCCGGCTACTTCTGGTATGAGATCGGCAACACCAAAAAGGATCTCCAAGCCCAGCTTTCCTCCGAACAAGCCCGCGCATCCTCCCTTCAGGGTAACCTCAACGAGGCCAAAGACTCCCTCGAGAAAACCAACTCCAAGCTCGCCGAGACGGACGCCGCCCTCGGCGACGCCAAGCGCAGCCTCACCGCCGCGGAGGCCCGCAACGTCCAGACCGCCCGCGAGCTCGACGCCACCAAGCGCAGCCTCGCCGCGAAGGAAGAGGCGGAGAAGAAGCTCAACGCCGATCTCGACACCCTCCGCAAGGAGCTCGTCCAGACCCGCCTCGCC
This sequence comes from uncultured Akkermansia sp., assembly GCA_966212385.1. GTDB lineage: Bacteria > Verrucomicrobiota > Verrucomicrobiia > Opitutales > Opitutaceae > IMCC26134_A. Next base: position 2,798 of record CBIHRE010000564.1, read on the forward strand.
GCCCAAGTCGGCAGCCCCGAGGATCTTGAGCTGGCACGCAAGACCATTTCCGGCCTCGAAGCCCGCATCGCCGAGCTCCAAGGCCTGCCCGCTCCCACCGCCGGCACCGAGGGAACCGCCGCGGCCGCTCCTGCGGCGCCCGCCAAACCTGCTCTCAGCGAGCGCACCGCCGCCGCCAAAGTCGCCCAAGTCGGTGTCAAGAACGCCTTCGTGGTCCTCGATCTCGGCGTCGCCGATGGCATCACGGTCGGCAACAAATTCATCATCAAGCGCGGCGAAGAGCAGATCGCCGAGTCCGTGATCTCCGAGGTGAAAGAGTCCTTCTCCATCGCCCAAGTCGTCCCCGGCTCGATCAAGAGCGCCCGCAAGACCGGCGACACCGCCTCCTACCGGAACTAAGCCCGGCCTCGCCGGTCATCCCGCCTCCGTCATGCTCCGCCGCCTCCTCCTCGCCGTCCTCGGCTCCACTTTCGCCCTCCTCGCCACCGGCTGCGCCACCAAGCAGCCCGAGGACTCCTCCATTCCGTGGAGCCGTCCGGCGTCTTGGGAAGGCGGCATTCCCGGCATGGGCGGCATGGGTGGCCCCGGTTCCCGCTGACACCGTCTCCCTTCCAATCGAAAACCCCGGCCTGATCAGGCCGGGGTTTTCTTTTTTTCGATCTTGGCGCCCGAGCAGACGCGTCCTGCATAAACGCGAGCGACCCGCGCCCGGCCTTACTTCACCAACTCAGGCTTGGCGCGTTCGAAAACCGCCGCGCGCTTCTCGCCTGAGGTAAGCAAAACGAGACGCTCGCCGTCCTGGCGCCACCCGACGACCTGGCTTAGCACCTGCGTATAGCGCCGCTCGGCATGCATGATCGCCTCCGGCCCGATCCGACGCGTCAGCGCGAGGGGCCCGAAACTGAGCTCGCCATCAT
>CBIHRE010000565.1:0-3712 GCA_966212385.1 uncultured Akkermansia sp.
AGGACCGCCGAAACGCGCGGAGGGCTCCGCGCGTTCACCGAAGCCAGATGCGATCAGCCGGTGGCATGCCTATCGGAAAGGAGGGACGGCGAACCGCTCGCGATCCCGGGCCCGGGTGCGACGGATCAGCGGAGGGTGACGACGCCCGAGCGGCGGTTGTTCGCGGTGTTCTGGTCGTCGGCGGGCGTGGAGAGCTGCGAGCGCACCTCCAGATTGCCTCCGGCGTCACGTCGGGCCGCGCTGACCGGCACGGTGACGGTGGTCGAGGCGCCCGGCGCCAGATCGGCCAAGGTGTTGCTGGTGCCGGCGCCATCGAGGCTGACGGCGAGCTTGAGACCGGAGAGCGCGGTCGCCCCGCGGTTCTGCACGACGATGGACACGGTGCCGGTGGTCGCATCGTAGCTCTGGCTGGAGATGGCCGGATCCACGCGGGCGGGGTTGGCGTAGTTCATGGCCCAGTCGAGATTGAGGGTGCCGTTGCCGTAGTCGGGGTCGGCGCCGGCGGCGCCGCCATCGTTCGCGTGAGATGCGAGGATATCCGCCGCCTCGAGCGGCTCGAGGTCGGGGTATTGGGAGAGCAGGGCGGCGATGGCGCCGGAGACGACGGGGGCGCTGGCGGAGGTGCCGCTGAAGCTGGTGCGGGTGCCGGCGAGGCCGGCGGCCTGGAGCTCGTAGCCGGGGGCGGTCAGCTGGAGGCCGTCTCCGGAGTTCGAGAAAATGGCCTGCACGCCGACGGCGTCGGTCGCGCCCACCGAAACGACGCCCGGGTAGGCGGCGGGGTAGGCGAGGCGAGCGGCCTGGTCGTTGCCGGAGGAGGCGACGACGGCGACGCCGGCGGCGAGCGCCTCCTCGATGGCGGCGCCGAGCACCGGGGAGGTGGCGTAGCCGCCGAGGCTGACGTTGATGACCTTCGCGCCCGCGTCGAGGGCGGCGAGGATCCCCTGCGCGACGGAGAAGGTGTCGCTGGCGCCGTCGGCTCCGGTGACGCGCACGCTGAGCAGGTCGGCGGCGGGGGCGACGCCCCTCGCGTCGGCCGAGGCGCCCGCGACGAGCGAGGCCACGGCGGTCCCGTGCGAGCCGTCCTCGCCGAGGCCGGTGATACCGTATCCGATATCCAGATACCTAAGGCGCGTGCCGAGGGTGGAGTCCGCCGAGGCGCCGCCGTCGAGCACCGCGACGAGCACGCCTTTGCCCCAGGAGGAGGTGTCGGCGCCCGAGGAGATGCCGAGCACGGAGAGCAGGTTTTCGCCGACGGGGACGGAGGCGCGCGCGGCGCGTTGCTCGGCGGGCGGCGTGGCGGAGAGGATCGGGTTGGCGCCGACGGAGGCATAGTCGGCGATGTTGCCGGCGAGCTCGCCGACGAGCCCGGCGTAGTCGCCGACGCGAATGCGGACGGAGCGGAGCGAATCGATCTTGCCGACGACCTCGAGTCCGGCGGCGCGGGCGCGTTCGAGGAAGCGGCGGTAGGCCTCGGCGTCCTTGAAGGTGAGGACCGCTTCGTCGGCGCGGACGCCCGGGCGATTAAGCCGTTCGCGCAGGCGGGCGGCGAGTTCGGCGCGAGCGGCCTCGTTCGCGGACAGGGCGAGCAAATCATCTTCCTTCGGGACGGCGGGCGCGGCGGATGGAGCTAGGGGAGGCGTGGCAAGATCGAGCGGGGCCGATGTCGAGGAAGACAGTTGGGGGACCAAAAAGGCCGCCCCCACGCCCAAGCCCGCGGCGGCCAAGAGGAGCAGCCAGGCGGATGAGGAGGAGCGGCGATCGGATGACGACATGGGCGGATGAACGATTCAGAAGACGGGGACGGGCGCGGGCAAGTTACCCGTCCTTGGCGAAGGGCGAGCGCGATATGGAGAATGGATTCGCGGAATCGAGCGCGTCGGGCAGCTTGGAGCGCATGAAAACCGTATTTTTCACCTGTTCGTTCTGGCGAGGGTTCCTGGTCTTTGTCCTTTGCGCGGTCGCGGCCGGGGCGGCCGAGGTCTACAAGGTGGGCGATACGCTGGAGCCTTTTGCGGTCAAGGACGCCAAGGGCGGCGATTTCGACTACGCGGCGGGGAAGCTATCGTTCCTGATCGTCAGCTACGAGATGCAGCCGGCGAAAACGGTGAACGGCTATCTGGAGAAAAAGCCGTCGGATTACCTCGCGACGCATCGCGCCGCGTTTTTGTCCGACATCCATGGCATGCCCGGGATCGGGCGATTTTTCGCGCTTCCCAAGATGAAAAAGTATCCGCACCGGATACTGCTCGCGGATTCGGATACGCTGCTGGCCAGGCATCCTACCAAGGCGGGGCGCGTGACGGTCTTCTCTTTCGACGACAAGGGTGTGATCACCGAGATCCGCCATCTCGATCCGGAAAAGGATTTGGACGGACTCTTTCCGGGGATGGAGACCAAGACGGAGGCCAAGTAGGCGGCGCGGGCGGTGGGCGAAATTTCTCAAAGGCCGCCGTCTATTCGGGCGGCGCTTCCGAGAGCAGGGCCTTGAGATCGAGCGGGCGCGTGAACATGGCGAGTTCGCCGGCGGGGCCTGCCGGCCACTCCTCGCGGGGACGATCCCGGTAAAGCTCGACGCCGTTGTCGTCGGGATCGCGCAAGTAGATGGCTTCGCTCACGCCATGATCGGCCGCTCCGTCGACAGGGATCTCGGCCCGGACCAAACGGCGCAGGGCGTCCGCGAGCGCGGGACGATCAGGGTAAAGAATCGCGGTGTGGTAAAGCCCGGTGCTCCCGCGCGGGGGCGGGCCGCCGCCGAGGCTTTCCCACGTGTTTAGGCCGATGTGATGGTGATAACCCCCGGCGGAGATGAACGCGGCCTGCGAGCCGAAGCGCTGCATGAGCTGGAAACCGAGGACTCCACAGTAGAAGCCGAGAGATCGTTCGATGTCGGCGACTTTCAGGTGCACGTGGCCGATGCGAACCGCGGGGGAGATCGTGGACATGAACGGGAACTTGCGGAAAAATCCCTTCGCCGCGAATCGGGCGCGGGGAATAAATTTCGCTTCGTCTCCGCGCGTGAACGCGCCGGCTTTGGCCGCCTTTTCTTTCCCCATGGCCCTACCAAGGGGCGGAGAACCACAGTGTCAGCGGGCCGGATGAGTTGTCGTTTCGCGCGTGGCTCGTCCACAGGCCCGTGAATTCTCCGGCCGTATTCGTGGCGGGCAGGGTGAAGATGAAATTCCGGTATGGCTCCAAGGTGGGCGGCGAATAGGAGGGCGTCGAGCGACGCCAGGCGAGACTGACCTCCCTGAGCTCGACGACACGTTCGGCGTTGAGCTCGCCTCTCACGGCGTGGGCAAGCACTCGCTCGCCTTCGAGCGAGAAGTAGCGCACGACCCCGGTGAGCATGGAGGCGTCGCGGCGGAGCGACAGCTCGAACTCGAGCGGCGCGGCGGAAGGGGAGGCGTCCGAGTTCAGGCGGCCTCGCAGCGTGAACTCGGGACCGGCGGCCACCGAGACGAGGGTGGTGGTCGCCGCCGCGGGCGCCCCGGCTGCCGATGGCGCGGAGCGCGAGGCCCCGAGGGACGCGGAGTCCGAGCCGGGCGTCGATGAGGCGGATTCGGAACGCGGAGCTCGGTTTGTTCGCGAGGAGGGCTTGACCACGCCTTGGCGGGAGGACGCCCCGGGCCTCGCGGGGGATGTGGCGTCGCTGACCTCGCGAGCGGCGGGCTGATCGGAGTCGTCGACGAGGCCGGTCTGCGCGAGATCGGTG
>CBIHRE010000566.1:0-3695 GCA_966212385.1 uncultured Akkermansia sp.
GGCGGCGCTCTCCTCGGGCGAACGCTCCAGATCGGTGACGTCGACCAGGCCGATCGACTTCGTGGTCTGCCTGGCGAGGTGAACGCGCAGGTCGGCCTCCGTCATCGGGGTGACCGGGTGCTTGCTCACCGAGGGGTGACGATCGAGGCGGTGGATCGAACCGGCGCTGCCGATGCCGTAGCGGGCGAAAAGATTTCCAAAGACGCAGTAGCGTCCCAACGCGGGCGCGGCCACGAGCAGCGGAACGGTCGGCCCCGCGAAAATCTCGGCGCCCACGTCGATCGCCCGGCCGATGCTGCCGACGGTCGGCGAGGAGTCGAAGGTCGAGCAGACCTTGTAGTGAACGTGGCGCGGGCCGAGCGCGCGGAGCGCGGAAAACGCGGGGCGCAGGACGGCTTCCATCGCTTCAGGGGCAAGCGCGCGGGTGAGCCCCGCCACGCCCACCGCGTCGAGCCCCGCACAGCGCTCGGCCGAGGGCGGCTCGAGGAAGAGCCGGGTCCGCAAGCCGGCGCGCGCGAGGGACTCGAGCGCATCGGTGGCGCCCGTGAAATCGTCGGCGAAATAGGCGAGACGGATCATGACGCGGCGGCGAACTTGGCGGCGGATTTGGCGAGCGCCGGATATTTGGCGATGGCGGCCTCGTAGCTCAGGCCCTCGACCGCGGCCTCCCACCAGAGCTGGAGCGAGCGCACGCCGGCGGCCGGCCCGTCGGGATGCGCCTGGATGCCGCCGCCGGCCATGTAGAGAAGATCGACGGTCTTCGTGCGGCGCCAAGTCTCGGGCGCCTGGCCACCCCATTGGCCGGAGGACACGACAGGCAAAAGCGGTTTGCCCAGCGGAGCGGGCGCGAGGCAGGACTCGATGGAGCGGACGACGGAATCGTCCGGCTCCCAGAACTTGTTGGCGATGCCGTTGACGTGGAGCTGGTCCACGCCGGCGAGGCGCCAGAGCTTCTGGTAGGCGGGGAACGCCATGCCGAGCATCGGGTGGCGGTTGAGCATGCCCCAGCCGTTGCGGTGCCCGTGGATGGCAAGCTGGCCGCGGTCGCAGATCTTTTTGGATGCGGACAAACCCACGCTGTTGAGGCTGAGCATCGCGCAGGTGCCACCGGCCGAGAAGACCTTGTCGTAGTGGCGCTGCATGGCGTCGAGCTCGTCGCTGACGTTGAAGGCATACATGGCCTTCTTGCCGGTGCGCTGGGCGTGGTCGTTGATGACGCGCATGACGGCGTCGACGCGGGCGTCGAAGGGCGAGTGCGGAGGATCCGCCATCAGCTCGTCGTCCTTGAGAAAATCGATGCCGGCCTCGATCAACTCCTTCACCATCGCGGCGGTTTGCTCGGGGGAGAGGCCGATGCTGGGCTTGATGATCGTTCCGATCAACGGACGGCCGGCCACGCCGGTGAGGCGGCGGCATCCGTCGATGCCGAAGGCCGGGCCGCGGAAAGCGGCGGCAAAGGAGGCAGGCACGTCGAAGTCGATCAGCTTCAAGCCGGAGAACTGCGCGAGCTCGTAGAGATTGCCCTGCAAGGTGGAGACGAGGGCGGGCAGGTTGGTGCCGAAGTTTTCGATAGACCAAGAAATGACAACCTCGGCGCGACGATACGCCGCGGCCGGCGCGCGGCCGGTCGGCAGGGAGGGCGCGACGACCGAGTCGAGCTCGGTGATCTTCTCGACCCGCGCGGCGAAGCGCTCCTTCAGCTCGGCCGTCTCTCCGGGCACGGCGACGAAAGTGCCCGAGGATTGCTCGCCGGCGAGCGTGGCCGCGGCCTTGGCCACGGGCAGGGAGGTTTCGATGAGGTAGGTGGCGGTGACGCGTTCCATGATCGTGCTTCAGGCGAGATTGATTTTGGCCAAGGCCTCGGGGCTCGGCTCCATGCCGGCGCCGGGCGCCTCGGGGGCGACGAAATGTCCGTCGCGGATCCGCGCGGGATGCAGCATCCAGTCGCGCAGCCAGGGGATGTATTCGAGCAGGCGGCAGCCGGGGTGGGCGAAGCAAAGGTGCTGGTGGACCTGGCACATGTCGCCGACGTGCGGGACGACCGGCAGGCTGTAACTGTGCGCGAGGTCGGCGACCTGCCAAAACTCCGTCACGCCCGCGAGGCGGACCACGTCGGGCTGCACGAAGTGGACGGCGCCGGCGTGGATGAAGTCGCGGAACTGATGTGCGAGGTAGAGCTGCTCGCCGAGCGCGATGGGCGTCTCTATCGCCTCGGCGAGGCGGCGGTGCGCGATCACGTCGTCGAAGGTGGTCGGCTCCTCGAACCACACGACGTCGAAGTCCGCCAGGCGGCGACCGAGCCGGATGGCCTCGGGCAGGGTGAGTTTTCCGTTGGCGTCGGTCATGATGCGCACGCCCGGGCCGAGCGCGGCGCGGACGGCTTCGAGACGGCGCAGGTCGGTCGAGAGATCGGGGCCGCCGACCTTGATCTTCACGGCGCGATAGCCCTCGACCTCGACCATGCGCTTGCAGTCGGAAACGAGGGTTTCGAGCGGCCAGTTGAGCCAGCCGCCGTCGGTGTTGTAGGCCTCGACTTTCTTGGAGGCGGAACCGCCGAGGAGTTTCCAAAGCGGAAGGCCGGCCGCTTTCGCCTTCAGATCCCAGAGCGCGATGTCGATCGCGCCGAGCGCGAGGTGCGTGATGCCGGAGCGGCCGACCCACTGCACGGGCGAGTGCTTGTGCAACTTTTCCCAAAGCGCGCGGACCTCGCGCGGATCCTCGCCGAGCAAAAGCGGACCGTAGCTGTGGACGGCGCAATCGACAATCAGCCGGTCGGTCGGCAGGTGCGCGTGCGTGCCCGAAAAGCCGTAGCCGACGAGACCGTTGTCGGCGTGGATCGCCACGCCGGGCGCGCCCCAATGCGTGATGCGGTGGGTGCTATCCGCGATGCCCCCGCGGGTGACGGGAGCGTGCAGGATGATGGGCGTCAGGCCGGTGATTTTCATGAGGCGACGCGGAAGGTGCTGGTGAACGTGTAAAGTCCGGCGGGCGCGTCGTCGATGACGGCGAAACGGCCCTCCCGGCCGGAAACCGCGAGCCCGTCGGTGGACAACCCGGTGCCGGGCTCGCTCGGGACGAGGATGCGCGCGGAGGTGTTGGGCGGAACGACGACGCTCCAGGTGAGCCGCTCGCCCTCGAGTTTCCACTCGCTGCGGATCTCGCCGTGCAGCGTGCGGTAGCTGGCCCGCGCGTGGTCGAGCCCCTTGCCAAGATGCGGCTGGAGCACGAAACGGCGGAAGCCCGGCTGCTCGGGATCGAGCTCGATGCCGGCGACGTGGCGGAACAACCACTCGCCGACGGAGCCGAGCGAGTAGTGGTTGAAGGAATTCATGCCGTCCTTGTGGAAACCGCCGGCGATGGTCCAGCTGTCCCAACGCTCCCAGATCGTCGTCGCGCCCTGCATGACGGGGAAGAGCCACGACGGATAACCCTCCTGGAGGAGCAACCGGTAGGCGACATCGGCGTGACCGGCGAGGGTGAGGATGGGGTTGAGGTGGCTGATGCCGACGAAGCCGGTGCTGAGCCGCCAATCGAGGTCGCGGATGTTGGCCACCAGACGCTCGGCGGCGCGGGCGCGGACCTCCGTCGGCAACAGGTCGAAGGCGAGCGCGAGCAGGTAGGCGGTCTGCGTCTCGACCGCGAGTCGGCCGTCGGCAAGGAGCCACTGCTTCTGGAAGGCGGCGCGGACGCGCTCG
>CBIHRE010000567.1:0-3685 GCA_966212385.1 uncultured Akkermansia sp.
CCTTTGCGATCGCCGACGCCACCACGCTCACCGAGGCGGGCTACGTCGGCGAGGACGTGGAGAACGTCGTGCTCCGTCTCCTGCAAAACGCGAACTACGACGTGCGCCGCGCCGAGTGCGGCATCGTTTACATCGACGAAATCGACAAGATCGGGCGCAAAACGGAGAACGTCTCCATCACGCGCGACGTGTCCGGCGAAGGCGTGCAGCAGGCGCTGCTCAAGATCCTCGAGGGCACGGTCTGTAACGTGCCGCCGCAGGGCGGGCGCAAGCACCCGAACCAGGAGCTTGTGCAGGTGAACACGCAGAACATCCTTTTCATCTGCGGCGGGGCCTTCGTCGGCCTCGACTCGATCGTTCAACGCCGCCTCGGCGCGCGCGGGATCGGCTTCGGCGCGCACGCCAAGGGCCCGGCGGCCTCGGCGTCGCCCGCGGCCGAGGGAAGCGACGAGGCGGCGGAGGCCCTGATGCGCTCGCTGGCGCCCGAGGACCTGGTGCGCTTCGGCATGATCCCGGAGTTCATCGGACGCTTGCCGGTCGTCTCCGTGCTCGCGCCGCTCAAACTCGCGGATCTCGAGAAGGTGCTGCTCGAGACTAAAAACTCGCTCGTGAAGCAGTATTCGAAGCTTTTCGCGATGGACGGCGTGAACCTCCGTTTCACCTCCGACGCGGTCCGTGCGATCGCGCAAAAAGCGATCACGCTCAAGACCGGCGCGCGCGCCCTGCGATCCATCCTCGAGCAGCTCATGCTCGAGGTGATGTTCGAGCTGCCGGCGCGCGACGATGTCGCCGAGGTGGTGATCGACGCCTCGGTGGTCGCGGGCAAGCGGCGTCCCCAGCTACGACGAAAGTCGGCCGGCGGAAAAGCGGCGTCCGAAAACGCGGGCAATTCGTCCTCGTCCGAGGCGCAGGACGCGGCCTGAGCCGGGCGGGGCGCGGAACTGTCTCGGTCGCGTCGCCGCCATCCCCGAAGCGGCTCAGCGGCGCCACCAGGCGACCAGCGCCGCCCAGATTTGTCCGAGGTATTCGCGCCAGGCCCGGGTGCTGTTGGTCAGCGATTCCGAATCCCAGCTCACCCAGGCGAGCGGGCCGGGAGCCTTGCCGCGCCCCACGAGATAGTCGGCGGGGCAGGGGAAGGCGACCAGGCCCTCGGTTTCCGCGAGTTTCATGGCGCGCGGCAGATGCCAGGCCGAGGTCACGAGCGCGACTTTCTCCTCTCCGGCGAGACGCCGCAGGGCGGCCGCCTCCTCGGCCGTGTCGCGGGCCGTATCGATTTCCACGATACGTTCCCTGGGGAACCCCAGTTCGACCGCCGCGTCCGCGAGCACGCGCGCGTGCGAAGGCGGCGGCGAACCGGTGGCGTCGGCCGCGACGGAGTCGTTGCGCGGTCCGGAGACGACGAGCCAGGCCCCGGGCAGGGCGAGCGCGATGCGCAGGCCCTCGACCAGGCGGGCGCGGGCGGACGGGCTGAGCCGCTGTCCGGCGGAGAGGGCGTCGGCGTCGCCGTGGCCGCCCCCGAGAACGGCGACGAAACCCGCCTCGCGCAGGCCGTCCGGCCAGACGGCGGCGGGAAGCGCCGGGGCGGGGATGTAGTGGTTTTCCAATGACGCGGTGAGCGCTCTCGATGCCCCGCGGTTTCCGCACGCGAGGAGGACGAGCCATCCGAGCAAAAGGGACGGCCATGCGATGCTCTTGCGCCGGCGTGCCGCCGCCCACAGGCCGAGCGCCAGGAGCGCCAGCGCGAGGGGCAGCGGCATGAGGAGATGGCCGAGGGCTTTTTTGAGGAGAAACAGCACGGTTTTCCAAGGTCGTGGAGCCCTCGGACGGTGGCAATGTTCGCGACCGCATAAGAAGGGTTGACAGCCGCGCGCCGCTCTTGAGCCTCCTGCCCCTCCCACGGCGGACATAGCTCAGTTGGTTAGAGCACAAGATTGTGATTCTTGGGGTCGCGGGTTCGAATCCCGTTGTCCGCCCCATTTTCTGTTTTTAGTCCCGAATCGCGGCGAAAGCGTGATTGGACGAAAAGAAAAAGCGGCCAAGCGATGACAGCAGGATTTGCCGGCGTCGTGCGGTGATTCGGCGCCAGCCCGTCCCTGTAAACAGGGCCGGTGGGGAAGTCCCCGGTTTCGCTGCTCTTTTCCTTATGTCGCGGAGCGCGAAATCGTCCATAGGTGGAAGAAGTTCTACGCAGTGATTTCGTAATATCCTAATAAGCAGGATATAGGTTACTAAAATATCTTGGTCCTGACTGTAAGATTTATCCCGACTTACGATTTGGGCGCTTCGGAGCTGAGATGACGAGGTCGCAGAAAATACCCCTCGCACCCCGCCCCTCGTCCCGGCCGCGCCGTCCCTAAGGCGCGACGTTCAAGGCCCGATCGTCGGACGTGCCCCGCATCCCACCTATTGTCCTAAAATGAAATCGTTCACTTCCAGCCCGCGTCGGAGCGCCGCGGCTTTTACCCTTATCGAGCTGCTGACCGTGATCGCGATCATCGGTATCTTGGCTGCGATTCTTATCCCGACCGTCAGCTCGGTGCGCGAAAAAGCTAAGCAAGTTCAATGTGCCAGCAATGTTCGCGACTGGGGCCGCGCTATCATGATGTATGCGAGCGAGAACAAAAACCGTTATGCGATCAAGGACGGGAGTTCTTGGTGGTTCCAGTATTCCACCAGCGCGTCCAATACGGTGTATGGCACCTACTTCGGGCTGAAGCGTGGTGACTATGCGGGGGTCAGTCAGTGTCCCGTCCAAGCAACTAAGGAGGGCGGCAGTTCCTTGGAGAACACCCATTTTCTCATGACCCGCCCGTCCCAAGACATCGGCGGAACACCGCTCACCGCGAATCTGGTCCAGATCAATAAGATCAGAAGCCCCTCGAAGTATGTGCTGATGGTCGAGCGTGCCTATCCGTCGGCGAACTCCCCAGATAACCCTGTCAATGGTAGCGACTACGAGAACATGCAGATCACCAATCAGAATGCTCGGCAGAACGCCCAAGGCTTCGTTCGGCACTCGGGAAAGATGAACACATTGTGGGCTGATGGCCATGTATCCCGCACGGCATATGCCGGCACTGCGGCGGATGGCTGGTTTGAGCGGCCCGACGGTGTTAACTATAATTTCCGTATCTGGACTGCCATAAACAACTAAAAGCTGAATTTTGGTTCTTATTCCGCCCCTCGACCCCACTTTTTATGAATTCACTGAGCAAGACTCGCCATAATCGTAAGTTTGCGCGCTTCTATGCGGCCATTTTGTCCGCTCCGCTGTGTTTCAGCTCCCTCCACGCGGCCGAAATCATCAAGGCCAATAATTCCGTCGCGCTGAATGACGCGACGAGTTGGGAGGGTGGCGTGCTGCCTACGGCCGGCGATATCGCGGTGTTTAATTCGGTCTCCCTTTCGTCGCCTCTCACCGTGGGTGTCGGTGGAAACGTGACGTTCCAAGGAATGAAGGTTTCGGGGAATCAAGGGAGCCTTACCATATCCGGCCAGATCTCCCAGACGATCAGCTTGGGGACCCAAGGATTGAATTTTAGCGAGGCCGTCAGCGGGACTGGTATTGAAATCAACCCCACGATACTCGTCGCGCCGGGCGTCGGATCCACTTGGAAAGCAGGGACGGGGGTCACCTCCACGATATGGGGCGGGCTCACCCGCACGGGCGGTGCGGTCCTGATCG
>CBIHRE010000568.1:0-3675 GCA_966212385.1 uncultured Akkermansia sp.
TGTAGCGTAAAATTAACGGACCATCAGCGCCGGGCGGCGCGGGCGCGTTTCGCGGGGGCGGGCGGGGGCGGAGGAGCGGCCTCGTTGAACACGCCCTGGACCATGCTGGTGCGAGGAGATTCGGGCACGCCGGTCTCGTTGTGGCGCATCATGCCGGCGAGGAGGAGGGCGGCGTCGGATCCGATTTCGGCGGGGCGCTGGTCCCAGCAGGCGAAGGGCGAATTTTTAAAGGCGCCTAGGCTCACGATCTCCGGCGGCTTGGCGCGAGGCGCGGCGGCGAGGATCGCGTCGTGGAGCTTTTGCGCCGCGGTGGTAATGATCGCGTCGGGGCGGCGTTTTTCGAGCCATTCGCCGATCTCCTCCGTCGAGAGTTTCGAGAAGTCCGCGACGCGAAGAAGATTTTGGTCGTGATCGTAGAGCTTGATCGCGGCGGTGAAGTGAAACTGGGTGCGCTCCTCCAGGCCGCGCTCGAAGACCGCGCCGACGCGTTGATGGCCCTTGGCCTGAAGCAGGCGGATGAGCCGGCACATGTCGTAGAACTGGTGCGGCACCACGCGGTGAAATTGGAGCGGCGTGACGGCGTAGGAGGCGGCGATGACGGAGAAAGGCGACCAGTCGAGGCCGGTGGGAAGCTCGACCGGGCTGAGCGGCGGGAGAAGGAGGATGCCGCGGATGCCCCGGTAATGGAGAACCTTGAGCAAGCGGCGCAGGTCACCCTCGTAATCGAGAAGGTGGAAGCAGGTGGCGAGATAGCCGAGCTCCTCGGCGCGTTTCACCGCGCCGAGGCGGACGTATTCGCAGTAGTTGTCGGCTCCCGCGGGGAGGCGCGTGGAGGACAGGTCGACGATCGCCATCGGCGGTCGGTCCCAAGACTGGGTGGTCTTGTGGAGGCGCGTCATGAGGCGCGCGATCTCGGGGTCGGGCCTGTATCCGAGTTTGTCGGCCATGCGGCGCACTTTTTGCCGAGTGGCCTTGGAAACCTTGGGACTATTCCGCAAGGCCAGCGAAACGGTCATCAGGCTGACGTCGAGGGCGCGGGCTATGTCGCGCAATCCGATGCGCCTGGGGGCAGAGGAATCGGAGGGGAATTCGGAAGCGGGTAAGGACACGGGCGAAACGGGCGCGGGGCGCTAGGGGCGGCGAGGCGGGGGAGGATGGCAACTCGGAAGACGAGGGAAGGACGCCGACGGCCGGAGCCGGTTTCCGAGCCCCGGCCATAAGCGGAAAAACGGGACGATGAGGGGTTCTTTGCCCGAGTGCGAGGTATTACGTTAAACCTGCCGTGTGCTGGAGGAGCGGGAGGGGGCTCAATAGCTTGTCCTAAAGTCCCGAGGCCCCTTTTCCCCTTGTCCGGACCCGTTCACGTTTCGTCTCTTCCCTTTTCCCCTCCCCGTGCATCGTTCCCGTCCCAAGGCTCTAGTCTGGATGAAACCTTACGCCTATCGGCAGGTTGTCTCCACGGCCGAGTTAGAGCGCCTGAAAGAAATCGTCGATCTGGTCGACATACGCCAGGACGAGGAGCCGAGCGACGAAAGTCTGGCGGATCCGCGTCTGGCCGATGTGGAGATCATCCTCTCGGGCTGGGGCATGCCGCGCATGACGCCTCGCATGCTGCGGGCGCTTCCGTCCTTGAAGGCCGTGTTTCACGCCGCCGGTTCGGTGAAGTCTTTCGTGACGGAGGAAATGTGGGATCGGGACATCCGAGTCGCCAGCGCGGTCGAAATGAACGCGCGCCCGGTGGCGGAGTTCGCGTTCTCGATGATCGTGCTGTCGCTGAAGCGCGTGTGGTCGCGGATCACGGCGCAACGCGAACTGGGCCTCTACCTGCCGGACGATCCGTATCTGGTCGGCGCCTACGGCAGCACCATCGCGCTGCTGGGGCTGAGCCGCACCGGCCGCATGGTGCTTGAGCAGATCCGCCGTCTGGACGTGTCGGTCATCGCCTACGATCCCGTGGTGTCGCGCGAGGAGGCGGCGCGCCTGGGCGTGGAACTGGTTTCGCTGGAGGAAGCCTTTGCCCGCGCGCATGTGGTGAGCTGCCACATTCCGCTCTTGGACGAGACGGTCGGCCTTTTGCGTCGCGAACACTTTTCCGCGATGCGGCCCGGAGCGACCTTCATCAACACGGCGCGCGGCGCGATCGTCCGCGAGGACGAGCTGGCCAAAGTCTTGCAGGCGCGTCCCGACCTATGGGCCGTGCTCGACGTGCTCACCACCGAGCCGCCGGGTGAAGACGCCGTTCTGCCCTCGATGCCCAACGTGATCGTCACGCCGCATCTCGCGGGCAGCCTCGGTCCCGAATGCCGTCGCATGGCGGGGGCGATGATCGACGACATCGAGCGCTATGTTTCCGGAGGCGCGATCCACGCCGAGGTTCGCCGCGCGCAGCTTTCGATCTGCGCCTGATCCGGCCGGCTCGCGCGTGCCGCGCGAGCTCCGCGGGGAATGACGGCGGATTGCTTCACCCAAGTTTGTTTTTGCGCACCATGTTCCCTCGCTCTCTTTTCGCTTTCGGCGCCGCCACGCTTGGCGGTGCGGCTTTGTTTTTGCTGCCCGCCTGCGCCACGCAATCGACCAAGGCGCCGGTGCCTCTTCCCCCCTCGGGCTTCGAACTGGTGTGGTCGGACGAGTTCAATGTGGATGGCCCGCCGGATCCGAAGAAATGGATCTTTGAGCGGGGTTTCGTCCGGAATCACGAGGCGCAGTTTTATCAGCCCGACAACGCGGTGGTGAAGGACGGGGTGCTCGTGATCGAGGCGCGGCGCGAGTCGGTGCCGAACCCGCGGCACGAGCCCGGTTCCGACGATTGGAAGAAGAAACCGGCGACCTCGACCTACACGTCCGCGAGCATTCTCACCCGAGGCCTGCACCAGTGGACCTACGGGCGTTTCGAGATGCGGGGCCGCATCGATGTGCGACAAGGGCTTTGGCCGGCCTGGTGGACGCTCGGCGTGGAGCGCGAGTGGCCGCACAACGGCGAGATCGACATCATGGAGTATTATCGCGGCAAACTGCTCGCGAATTTCGCCTGGGGCACTCCGCAGCGCTGGAAGGCGGAGTGGGACTCGGTGGCGACGCCGCTCGCCAAGCTCGGCGGCGAGAAGTGGGCGAAGGAGTTTCATGTGTGGCGCATGGATTGGACGCGCGACGCGGTCCGCCTCTACGTCGACAACCGCCTGCTGAACGAGGTCTCGATGAGCGACGCGAAGAACCCCGACGGCTTTCTGCCCTTTCGGCAGCCGCACTACATGATCTTGAACCTGGCGCTGGGCGGCGACAATGGAGGCCCGGTGGACGACGCCGTGTTCCCGGCGCGCTTCGAGGTGGATTGGGTCCGGGTTTACCAGCAGCGGAAGCGCTAGGCTGGCGGGGGCTGGAGCTAGTCCCAAGGTGGACGGGCGCGTCCCTGCGCCCGTCGCGTTTGCTTCGATCCACGGGCGGAGCAACTATCTTGATTTCGTGTTTTGAGGAGATGGGTGAGAGGAGAGGGCGAAGCAGTAGCTGACGCGTCGGCGCGAGGGAGAAGCCGGCGCGGTGGGGGACCCCGGTCCAATCAACGGTTCGAGCTAATCGGCCAATAAAAGCCGCCCCCGGTTCACGCTCTGCTCGCCCATGCGTTTTTGGCGCCGGGCTGGGACCCGCACGAACTCAGGGGCGGCCGGCGAGGGAGGGCCG
>CBIHRE010000569.1:0-3670 GCA_966212385.1 uncultured Akkermansia sp.
CTTGATGATGCCGACGGGTAGGGCGCGCACGGCGTTCGTGATGGCGCACTTGAGACTGTTTTGCGTGAGGCCTTCGAGGATAAGGTGCGAGACGCGGGCGGAGGCGCGGATGGCGAGATCGAGCGTGGAGGCGTCGGTGATGCCGGTGCCGTCGACGTTGCTGATCGCGATGCCGCGTTGCGCGGAAAGCTCGGCGATCTGCTGGCCGATGCCGTGGACGAGCACGACCTTGATGTCCAGGGAGCGGAGCACCGCGATGTCGACCAGGAGGTTGCCGAAATTTTCGTCGGCCACGATGGCGCCGTCGATCGCGAGCACGAAGATCTGCCCTTGGAAGCGCGGGACGTAGCGCAAGATGCCGCGCAGATCGGTCGGCTTGATGATCGGCGTCGCGCCGGCGGCGGCGACTGACGCGGGGGTGGGCGAGGCGGGGCCGGAGGCGGATGCGCTCATTTAGTGCGGTATGCGGTGTGCGGCATGGTTTTCGAGCAAGCGAAGGGCCGCGTCAACGCACCATCACGGTCCAACTCGCCGACTCGCGCGCGCCGACGAGCGTGACCGCGTGGCGACCCGGTGCGAGGAGGCCGACGGGCAGCGTCAGAAGGACGGTGCCGTCCTTGGCGCGGGCTTGAAGATCGCCCGGCACGGGTTCGAACGTGGGCACGATCACGACGCCTTCGTCGCGGATGTAGACCTCCGCGCCGCCGAGTTGCTCATGGTCTCCCTCGACAAGGGCGGTGAACTGGATGCGGGCTGGCTGCGCGCCGCCGAATTCGGAAGGCGCGAGGAGGTCGCGATAGGTGGCGGGCAGCCGGGGAGCGTCGACCAACGTTTTATCAAGCGGCGAAGGCAGGCCGCCGGGAGCCGCCGCGACGGAGGCCGGGGTCGCGTTACCGGTCAAAATCTCTTTCGCGGGCAAAGCCGGGTAGGGACGTTCCGCGCGCACGGTGACCCGCGTGTAGCCCGCGTCGAGGAGGCGTTTCACGTTGGCCTGCTTCTTCATGTCCTCGTAAGGCTCGAAGGCCTTGTCCGGCTTGCGGAACTTCAGGTTCACGTAGGTGTAGGGCACGATGAAGAGCAGGATCGAAGCGACGATCCAGCGCATGGGCCAAGGTTTGCGAGGGGCGGCGGGCATGGAGGCGGAGGGCGGGGAGGCTGAGGCGTCCGCGCCGCGGGGCGCAAATACGATTGCGGGGCGGGGACGCGCCGGTTTGGTAACGCGGTTCACCGCATGAAACGCTGGTCCCAATTTTTCATCCCCACGCTCAAGGAAAGCCCGGCCGACGCCGAAATCGCCTCGCATAAGCTGCTCGTTCGCGCGGGCCTCGTCCGCAAGCTGAGCGGCGGCCTTTACACCTTCATGCCGCTGGGCCTGCGTGTCATGCAGAAGCTTTCGCAAATCTGTCGCGAGGAGCTGGAGCGCGAGCAGCCCGCCCACGGTCGTGCCGGAGCGATCGAGCTCTGGATGCCGCACGTGCATCCCGCCGAGCTCTGGGAGCAAGGTCCCCGCTGGGCCGCCGCGCGCGAGATCATGTTCCGCGCCGACTCGGCCGGCGCAGGAAAAGGCCGCCCGAAGGAGCCCGAGTTCGTCCTCGGCCCGACCCACGAGGAGGTCGTCACGCCGCTCGTGAAGCAGGAGATCACCAGTTACCGCGACCTGCCGAAAAACTTTTATCAGATCGCCACGAAGTTCCGTAACGAGATCCGTCCCCGCTACGGCCTGATGCGCGCCCGCGAGTTCGTGATGATGGACGCCTACTCCTTCGACGCGGACGACGAGGGCGCGATCAAGAGCTACCTCGCGATGAAGGCCGCCTACGAGGCCTTCTTCAAACGCGTCGGCGTGAAAGCCATCGCGGTCGAGGCCGACACCGGTGTGATGGGCGGCAGCTTCTCGCACGAATTCATGGTGCCCGCCGAGATCGGCGACGACGACGTGATCTATTCCGACGCCGGCTACGCCGCGAACCGCGAGAAGGCCACCAGCGCGCTCGTGCCGAAGGACCTGGTCGACGCCTCGCCCGCCGGCGCGGTGGAGAAATTCGCCACGCCCGGCGTCGTCACCATCGCGCAGCTCGAGGCCGCGCCGTATTCGGTTTCCGGCGACAAACAATTCAAGACCCTCGTCTACATCGGCGACGGCAAGCCCTTCCTCGTCATCCTCCGCGGCAACGACGAACTCGAGGAGGCGAAGCTCGGCTCGCTCGGCTTCACGCTGTTCCGTCCGGCCACGGCCGAGGAGATCGAGCCGGTGCTCGGCGCGAAACCCGGCTCGCTCGGTGCGGTGAGGGGCACGATCAAGGACGCGAAGGCTCTCGCCGGCGTCTTCGCCGACCATGCGATCCGTCTCATCGGCAACGGCGTGACGGGCGCGAACGAGGACGGCTTCCACCTGAGGAACGTCAACGTGAGCCGCGACCTCGCGATCACGAAATTCGGCGACTTCCGCCGCGTGCGCACCGGCGAGCCCTGCCCGCAGTCCGGCCAGCCCTTGCAGTCGAAACGCGGCATCGAGGTCGGCCATATCTTCAAGCTTGGCACGAAATACTCCGACAAGTTCGGTGCGGTCTACACCGACGACCAGAAGCAGTCGCATCCAATGGTGATGGGCTGCTACGGCATCGGCGTGAGCCGCACCCTCCAGGCCGTGATCGAGCAGAGCCACGACGCCGACGGCATCGTCTGGCCTTGGGCGGTGGCGCCTTTCCAAGTGCTCATCTGCCTGCTCGACCCGAAGCTGCCCGAGGCCGTCGCAATGGCGGAGAAGCTCGCCGCCGCGGCCGAGGCCGCCGGCGCGGACGTGCTGCTCGACGATCGCGAGGAGCGCCCCGGAGTGAAATTCAAGGATGCCGACCTGATCGGCATTCCGTTGCGTGTCGTGATCGGCGGCAAGGGCCTGAAGGACGGCGTGGTCGAGGTGAAGCCGCGCGTTTCCAAGGAAGTTCAGAAAATCGCCGTCGCCGAGGCCGAGGCCAAGCTCGCCGAGTTTGTGCGCGCGGCCGCGAAAGGGGCCGCCGCCTGATGCCGCTAGCCTTGTCCAGTTCCTCGATCGAGGTCGTTCCCGAGCCGCGTCTCGCCGGCACGCGGCCCATGGTCGCGCCCGCCGAGGTCGAGCAAACCGCGACCGCGCTCGCCCCGCAGGGTCCGTGGCGTGTCGTCGTGCTCAACGATCCGGTGAACACGATGAGCTACGTGGTCCTCGTGTTTCGAAAAGTCTTCGGCTTTTCCGAGCCGGTCGCACGCAAACACATGCTCGAGGTGCACGAGCAAGGCCGTTCGGTCGTGTGGTCGGGCCTGCGCGAGCAGGCCGAGCTCTACGCCTTCGCGCTTCAACAATGGCATCTCACCGCCATCCTCGAATCCGATGAAACGCATTGAGGTGAAGCTCAGCCTGAGCGTGGTCGCGCCCTTGCTCGACCTGATGAAAGCCTCGAGCGACGTGCTCGAGGCCCAGATCGCGGCGCCGCTCGCGCTCGACGACATCGACGCCGATTTTCGCGACGAGTGGAAGGCCGAGCTGCTCAAGGGGCAGCAGGAGGAACTCCACGCGCTGATGGGGCTTTTCAACAGCGATTTCTTCGTGAACGGCGTGGTCGCCTTCGACGAGGACAACGCGGAGATCATCGTGCGCGCCTGCTCCGCGCTTCGCCTGCGTCTGCGTCGTCACGAC
>CBIHRE010000570.1:0-3657 GCA_966212385.1 uncultured Akkermansia sp.
TTCTCGACGGGCAGTTTATCGGGCAGGGCGGCGATTGGCGGGTGCTGATCGAATACGATGTCACCCGTCTTTTGGGCCCGGGGCCGCATGTGCTCGCGGTGAGCGCGGTGAACGATTTCGACGTGGCGGGGCTCTTGGCCGGCCTTCGCATACGACTGAAGGACGGCACGGAGCTGGCGATCGCTTCGGACGAGTCCTGGGAACTCGCGCCCGCGGGCGTCGAGGACTGGCGCATACCGGTTCGCAAACAGGGCGAGTGGCGAAAGGCCAAAGTATTCGAGCACTCGGGGGCGGTGCCGAATCCGCAGGTCTACCGGGCGCCCGTTTCCGTGCCGGAGCCTCCGAGCCTTTGGCAAAAGCGCTGGTTTCAGGTGACTGTGATCGCTCTCGGGGTGGCGGGGCTCGTCGCGGGCTTGGCGCTTTCCTCGCTGCTCGTTCTGAAATCCCAGGCGGCGCGGATCGTGCGGCGGGAGCGGGCTCGGATCGCGGCGGATTTGCACGATGGTTTGGGCGGCGGGCTCACGCAGTTGATCCTACTTGGCGAAGCCGCGCGCCGCGACTCCGCCTCGGACGCCGCGTCCGCCGACAGGATGGCACGCCTCTGCGATCAGGCGCGTGCCTTGGCCGGCGGCATGAACGAGACCATCTGGCTGATCAATTCCCAGCGGGACACCGTCCGCGATCTGGCCTCTTACATCGTCCGTTACGCGGAGGGTTTCTTTCGCGACAGTCCGGTCCGATGCCGCTTCGATATCGCCGAGGACCTGCCCGACGCTCCGTGCGATCTCGGCGTGCGCCGCAATCTCTTCCTCGCGGTAAAGGAGGCGCTTAACAACGCGCTCCGTCATTCGGGCGCTTCCGAGGTGAATCTTCGAGTCGAGCATCGCCGCGGCTCGCTGCGCGTCGAGATTCGCGACGACGGGCGCGGCTTCGATTCCGCCGGCGTGCGGGCGGGGGAGGGCTTGCGCAACCTCGCCCTGCGCGCGCGCGAAGCCGGCGGACGTTGCACGGTGGACAGCGCCCCCGGCCGCGGGACTACGGTCGAGTTTCTGCTGCCTCTCGCCGCGCGCACGCGCCTCGGCGCGGTTTGATCGGCGGGCGGCTACCCTCATCTGCGGGTATTGGGTTCCGCGCCTCGCGCTGCTAGGATCGCGAAAACCCGCGAGTCGCGTCGCGTCCGGCCGGCGGCGGGTCGTCCAACCCCATACCCGATGAACTATTCCCCGTCCGCTTCACTGCGTCTTTTCGCGCTGCTCTGCGCTTCGGCCGGCCTGGCCTCGGCCTCGGTCGTAAGCTGGAACCTTGATCGCTACGGCACCGTTTCCGGCTCTCGCGTCGCCGGCATCGTGCCGGTCGCCAACTGGAACAACTCCTGGCCCAGCAACCCCACCACCGACCTCATCGACGACAGCGGCGTCGCCACCACCGTCGATCTTTCGTATAACTCCTTCAACCAGTGGACGGTAAATTCGCCCCAGGGGAATCCGGGCGTCGACGCCGACGGCACCTACAACCGCGAGATGCTCAACGGCTACCTCAACTCCGGCCCGGCCGGCTGGAATCCTCCCATCACCTACTCGCAGGTGGTCCTCAGCCAGATCAGCTACGGTTTCTACGACATCATCGTCTACTTCTCCTCCGACGCCGCCGGTCGCGAGGGCAGCGTGAGCGATGGCGTCACGACCTACACCTTCAACACCGTCGGCCCCGCCAGCGTGAGCGGCGTGAACGCGATCCTCGCCGGCACCACCGATACCGGCGGCACCTATGCGACGACGGCCAACTACGCGATCTTCCACGGCCTGAGCGGCGCCAGCCAGACGATCACGGTGCAGATGCGCGACAACGCCGAGTGGGGCGGCATCGCCGCCGTGCAACTCGTCGCCATCCCCGAGCCGGCCTCCGCCGCCTCGCTGGGCGGGGCCGTCGTGCTCCTTGCCGCGCTCGCCCGCCGTCGTCGCCGGGCTTGATGGCCCGCGCCAGGCGTTCACCCTTCCGAGACCGGCGTCGTATTCGGCGCCGGTTTTCTCCGTTTATCTCCCTTGAGTTCCTCCGCCTCCAACCCTCCCGAGTCCCCCGGTGCGGACACCGCGCGGCCTTGCCGCGTCGCGGTGGTGGAGGACATGGACGGAGTCCGCGCGGAACTCGTGCGACTGTTGGATTCGCTGGGGGGCTTTGTCTGCGTGCAGGCCTGTGCCAGCGGTGAGGACGCGCTGAAGCGGCTTCCCGAGCTGCGCCCTGACGTCGTGCTGATGGACATCTACCTTTCGCGCATGACGGGCATCGAGTGCACCGCGCACCTGAAGGAGCTATTGCCCTCGTGCCAGATCGTGATCCTCACCGCTTCCGACGACGAGGAACTGGTTTTCCCCGCGCTCGAGGCCGGCGCGGATGGATATTTGCTCAAGCACTGCCGGCCGGAGGAACTGCGCCGCGGGCTGCTCGACGTGCGCCAAGGTGGCGTGCCGATGACGAGCGGCATCGCCCGACGCGTGGCGGAATTTTTTCGCCGTCGCGCCAAGCCCGCCGACGAGTCCCGGCGCCTGAGCCAGCGCGAGACCGAGGTGCTCGGCCTGATCGCCCGCGGCCTCGGCAACAAGGAGATCGCCGACCGCCTCTCGCTTAGCGTCGAGACGATCCGCAGCTACCTGAAGAACATCTACGAAAAGATGCACGTGCACTCCCGCGCCGAGGCGGTGGCCAAATACATCGGCGGCGGGGGCGGCCGGCTACCCCCCGGCTGAGGGTATTGGGACTTTGGAGACGGCCTGTTAGGATACGCTCTCTCCTCCGCGCCGAAGCGGCGGAGCCAAGCCTTCCTCCGCGTTCTCCAGCATCCTTCTTCCCCCATGCCCTCGTTTCGCCGTCTGTCCGCGTGTCTGCTCATCGCGACCGCGTCCCTCATTCCCCTTCGCGCCGCACCGGCTTTTCACGCTTGGGCCGAGCGGCCGGTCCTTGGCTGGAACAGTTGGGACTTCTACGGCACCGCCGTGAACGAGGAGCGCACGAAGGCTCAGGCCGACTACATGGCCGCGAATCTTCTCTCTCATGGCTGGAACCTCATCACCGTCGACATCCAGTGGTATGAGCCGAATGCGACCGGGTTCACCTACAACGCCAACGCCACGCTGACCATGGACGCCTGGGGGCGGCTCACTCCGGCGACCAATCGCTTTCCCTCCGCCGTTGGCGGCGCGGGCTTTAAGCCGCTCGCCGACTACCTCCACGCGAAGGGCCTTAAGTTCGGCATCCACATGATGCGCGGCATCCCCCGCCAAGCCTGGCAACAGAGCCTGCCGGTCAAGGGCACCGCCTACACCGCCCGCGACGTCGCCGACGTGAACAGCACCTGCTCGTGGAACCCCGACATGTATGGCGTCGACATGGACAAGCCCGGTGCGCAGGCCTACTACGATTCCATCTTCGAACTCGTCGCCTCGTGGGAGGTCGACTTCGTGAAGATCGACGACCTCAGCCGTCCCTACCATCGCAAGGAGATCGAGGCCATCCGTCGCGCCATCGACAAGACCGGCCGACCCATCGTCTTCAGCACCTCGCCTGGCGAGACGCCGGTCGGCAGCGGCGCGCACGTCATGCAGCACGCGAACCAGTGGCGCATCAGCGACGACTTCTGGGACACCTGGGCCGCCCTTTACG
>CBIHRE010000571.1:0-3642 GCA_966212385.1 uncultured Akkermansia sp.
GCCTGACGGTGCACGACGCGCACGCGGGCGTCGACGTAGCCGTCCTTGCCGATGTAGTTTTCGAGCGCCTTCTGGTCTTTTTCGATCGCGGAGGGGGAGAAGACGTCACCGGTCTTTAGCTTGAGCGCGGTGAGGAGCTTTTCGGTGGGGTAGAGGGTGTTGCCGCTGATGGTGACGGCGCCGAGTTTGTATTGGCGGCCTTCGTCGATGGCGAAGGTGAGGACGAGGCGGTTGGGCTTGGGGTAGTCGAAGCGGACCTTGGCGGGGTCGATCTCGACATCGAGGTAGCCGAAGTCGCGGTAGTGGTCGCGCAGCTTGTCGAAATCGGTCTCGTAGCGATCGTCCCGGAAACGGCCGGTGTCGGTGAGCCAGGAGAAGATATTCCATTTCCGCGTCTCGACGACCTTGCGAAGCTTGCGGTCGGAGAAGGCGGTGTTGCCCTCGAAATCGACGCGCTTGATACGGACCTTCGCGCCTTCTTGCACGGTGAAGAACACGCGGCCGAGGCCGGTGGCTTTGTCGCGCTCGATGCGATATTCGATCTTGGCCTGGTTATAGCCGGACTTCTGGTAGAACTCGCGGATCTTTTCCGCGTCCTCCTTCACCTGGCGCTCGTCGAGGGGAAGGTTCTCCTTGGTCTTGGCCTCCTTGAGGAGACGCTTGGCCTTCACCTTTTTGTTCCCCTCGAAGGTGATGCTGGAAACGCGGAATTTGGAGGTGATCTCGACGACGAGGTCGACCTTTCCGTCGACGAGCGCGCCGCGTTTGAACTCGATGAATTCAAACTGGCCGGTGCGGTAGAGGGAGCGGATGTCGCGGTCGATGAGCGAGTCCTCGAGCGCGGAGCCCTCCTGGAGCTGCATGTTGGCGCGAACGACCTGCTCGGAGACGGTGGCGGGACCGTTGAACTTGACGGTGATGGAGCCGACCCGGACGGACGCCGCTCCGGAGGGCGCCACGGGCGCGGATCCGCCGGCGACGGGTTGCGCGCCGAGCGGGGATGCGGGGAATGTCGCGGCTGCGGCGAAGAGGGTGGCGAGGAGGACGATGCGCGCGACGAAACGAGCGCCGGACTTACTGGGTGTAGTTTTCAAAGCGGGTGATCGAATTGAGGAAGGTGAGCTTAAGGTCGCCCACTTCGCCGTTACGGTTTTTTGAGATAAAGAGTTCCATCGTGCCGCTGGCGACTTGGAATTTATCGTTTTCCTCCTTGGGGCGGTTGAGCATGAGGACGACGTCGGCGTCCTGCTCGATGGAGCCCGATTCGCGAAGGTCGGAGAGGCGGGGGGCGCGGTTTTCCTTTTCGGCGGAACGGTTGAGCTGGGCGAGAACCAGCACCGGCACCTCAAGCTCCTTGGCGAGAGCCTTGAGGCCGCGGGAGGCCTCGGCGACCTGCTGTTCGCGGGGGACGGTGCCGTCGGTGGGGCTGATTAGCTGGAGGTAGTCGACGACGATCAGTCCGAGGGGTTGGCGGGCGTGCAGGCGGCGGGCCTTGGCGCGAAGCTCCATGACGGAGAGGGAGCTGGAATCGTCGATGAAGAGGGGCGACTTGGAAAATTCGTCGGCGACGCGGAGGAGTTCCTGTTGTTCCTCGCCGTTTTTCGAGAGCAAGCCGTCGCGCAGGAGCTTCATGTTCACACGGGAGCGCGAGCAGAGGAGACGCAGTGCGAGCTGGGCCGCGCTCATTTCGAGCGAGAACACGAGGGTGGCCACGCCTTGGCCGCGCAAAGGAAGCGCGGCATGTTCCGCGAAGTTCATCGCGAGCGAGGTCTTTCCGCAAGAGGGGCGGCCGGCGAGGACGATCATTTCGGACTTTTGGAGGCCGAAGAGGTAGCGATCGATGTCCTTGTAGCCGGTGCTCACGCCGGTGAGCTCGCCCTTCTTCATGAGCATCTTTTGGATGACATGCATCGCCTCCTTGGTGGGCTCGCGCATGGGCTTGGCGCCGTCACCGACGCGTTCCTGCGTCACCTTGAACATCGTCTGCTCGACCTTATCGACGAACTCTTGGATGCCGCCGGTGTAGCCGTAGCAGTCCTCGACGGCACCGGTGGCGGCGCGGATGATTTCGCGCAGGAGGGCGAGTTCGCGGACTTTTTCGATAAAGTAGGCGGCTCCGGCGGTGGTCGGGATTCGCCCCGAGATTCGAGTCAGGTAGGCATAGCCGCCGATTTCATCGAGTTGGCGGGTGGTTTTCAGCTCCTCGGCGAGAATGGCGAGGTCGATGGGTTTGCCGGCGTTGTAGAGCTCCAAAAGCTTCTCATAGATCAGGCGGTTGGCCGGGACGTAGAAAGAAGCGGCTGCGATCTTGCCTTCCAAGCACCGCGCGACGACGTCGCCGCCGTCGAGCAAGCAGGCCGAAAGCAGTTGTTCCTCAGCCTCGACCGAGTGCGGGGGAACGCGGCCGGGGGCTGCCGCTTGGTTTGAGGCTGCGCCATCCGGACGAAAACGACGCGGCGCACGAGCGGAACTGGCGGAGGAATTGGAGGCGGGATCAGGCATTTCGCGGGCGAAGCGCGAAAGGCAAGGCGGACGGAGGGCGGCGGGCAAGGCGAGGTTATGCGGAACTTCCTGACATCGGGATGCGCAGGCGACGGCATGAGGCGGGCGCGGGGATGGCCAAGATGTTCGGAGTAAGCCAGCCGACGGTTGGGATGTCGCGGGAGCGGTTTCGTAAAAAGGGGGGGCGGCATGGGCGATTTGCTGAAGGCAAGGGCGCCACCCACGGAGGAGGACGACCAGGTCGCCGAGATCGTGCGCTGCACGCTGCAAACCAAACCGAAGGCTGCCACGCACTGGAGCACCTGGACGATGGCGAAGGAGGCGGGCGTTTCGCATCAGACCATCAGCCGCATCAGGCACGCTTTCGGGCATCAAACCCCACCGGCGGGAGACCTTCACTCTCTCCACCGATCCGCTTCTTGTGGAAAAGGTCCGCGACGTGGTTGGGCTTTACCAGGGCCCGCCGCAGAATGTGGTCGTCTTTTGCGTGGACGAGAAGAGTCAAATCCAAGCCTTGGAACGCTCGCAGCCGGTCCTGCCGATAGATCTGGGGCGCGCCGCCCGCCACACCCATAAGGCGTTCCTCGGCTTCCTCAAACAGATCGAGGATCGCGCCCCCTGCCGGGCTGCAAATCCACGCCGTGCTCGACAACTATGCCACCCACAAGACCGACGCGATCGTGCGCTGGCTCGCACGCCATCCCCGCTGGCATCTGCACTTCATTCCCACCCGCTCCTCCTGGCTCAATCAGGTGGAGCGCTTCTTTGCCGAACTCACCTGCCAGCGATTCCAGCGCGAAAGCTTCTTGGCGCCTCCCGCTACGGGTCGCCATCCGCGGACCACCTCAAAACCCACGATGCATCCCCTCGACCTTTCAAATGGACCGCCTCCGCCGATCCCATTCTCGGCAAGGTCGCCCATTTATGCAGGGAACTTCAGTGACGGAACACTAGGCGACTGGCGCGGGCGGATGCGTAGTTGAAAGTTAACTACGATCGATGTCGCGCATCAAGATGGATGAATTGAGCATGAGTTATCTTATTTCAAATAAGGTAGATGTGGGTTTTTATTATTTTTGATTTCAAAAGTTCTTGTCGAGAGATGGGTGATTTCCATTGTCCGCACTCCCTTACGGCTGC
>CBIHRE010000572.1:0-3621 GCA_966212385.1 uncultured Akkermansia sp.
CGCCGCCTACCTCGCCGCCGTCACCGAGACCCACCTGCGCGACGACGACACCATCGATCTCGCTCCTCTCCGCCGCGCTTTCGACGCCGCCGCCACGCGCCCGCTCGACGCCCAGATCTACACCTTCCACAAGACCGCCGTCGACCTGCGCCTCTACCTCACCGACGCCGCCGGCCGCGTGCTCTATGATTCCGACGCGGGCCGCGACGAAGGCCGCGACTACTCCCGCTGGAACGACGTCCTCCTCACCTTGAAGGGCCGCTACGGCGCGCGCGCCACCCGCATCGACCCCGCCGACGAATCCTCGCTTGTCGTCCATGTCGCCGCGCCCGTCCGTCGTGGCGACCGCGTCGTCGGCGTCGTGTCGCTCGGCAAGCCCACCGCCAACATCAACGCCCTCGTCGCCGCCGTCCGCACCAAGGTCCTCCTCGCCGGCGCCCTCGGCGGCGGCTTGGTGATCGTCACCGGCCTCGCCTTCTCGCTCTGGATCACCACGCCGGTCGAAAAACTCACCGCCTACGCCCGCGCCGTGCGCGACGGCCGCCCCGCCTCGCTGCCAAAACGCTTCGCCGGCCGCGAGGTCGGCGAGTTGCGCCGCGCCTTCGACGAGATGCGCGCCGCCCTCGAGGGCAAAGCCCACGTCGAGCGCTACACGCAGGCCCTCGCCCACGAGATCAAGGCGCCCCTCGCCGCCATCCGCGGCGCCGCCGAGCTCCTCGCCGAGGACGCCGCCATGCCCGCGCCGCAGCGCACCCGTTTTCTCCAGAATCTCCTCAACGAGTCCGCGCGCATCCAAACGATCGTCGAAAAACTGCTCCAGCTCGCCGCCGTCGAGGCGCGTCGCGGCCTGGTCGATCCCGGACCGGTCGAGCTTCGCGCCCTGCTCGAGGAACGCATCGCCGCGCTTGAGCCCATGCTCCGCGCGCGCCGTCTCGTCGCGGCGCTGGACGCCCCCGACGCCGTCACCGTCACCGGCGAGCGTTTTCTCCTCGCCCAGGCGCTCGGCAACCTCCTCCAGAACGCCCTCGAGTTCACCCCCGCCGGCGGCGCGATCACGGTCGCGCTCAGCCCGACCTCGGCCGGCGCCATCATCACCGTCGACGATACCGGACCCGGTCTGCCCGACTACGCGCTGCCCCGGCTCTTCGAGCGTTTCTATTCGCTGCCACGCCCCGACACCGGCGCGAAAAGCACCGGCCTCGGCCTGAGTTTCGTGCGCGAGGTCGCCCATCTCCACGGCGGCGAGGTCCGCTTGGAAAACCGCCCCGCCGGCGGCGCGCGTGCGACGTTCACCGTCGCCACGCCGCCCATCGTCTGAGTCGAGCCGCAGCCTGCGCGGACCGCGGCCAGAACCCGGTCGCATCCGATGGCACGCGGTCCAAAAGATACATGAAATTCGGTGGCGTTTCCCCGCGCCTCGTTCAGCATTCGGGCGTCAGCCCCGTCCACTTCATGAAACACCTCACACCCGCGTTTTGCGCGGCGCTGATCTCCGGCGCCGCTTGCCTCCCCTCCGCCTTCGCCGCCTACCAAGGCGTGAAAGGCTCCGTCACCCTGACCCTCACCGCCACGAGCGAAAGGGGCGGTTATTTCGCCAAAGACGACAAGACCGAGATCCATCCCGCCGCAGGCGTCACTGTCAGCTTCGACGAGGATTCCATCTTAAACCCGCCCGGCTTCGATCCGGAGTCGGCCGGCGGCAACTACTACACGCGAAAAACCACCACCAAGGAGAAGGACTACGGCACGACCGACGAAGAGGGCGAACACATCGAAGACATCCACCCCACCTCGATCACCTATGAGGAGTCCACGGCGCTCTCCACCCAAACCCTCGCCAACGCGACCTTCATCAAGGAGCTCGCCGCCCGTGACTACGTTCCCGACTCCGCCTCCAGCGGCTTCCGCCTCGTGGCGATTTTCCCCGCCGAGCGGCCCGACGCGTCGACCCCGCCCGCCCTGTTTTTCATCGAGAACGTCGCCGGCACCGCCATCCACTACGTCGGTCGCCAGTCCAGCGGCTTCGGAGTGCCCGAGGAAAGCGAAGCCGGCTACAAGCCCACCGCAAAGGACGCGCTGATGCTCTCCATCTCCGGCGGCGTCGAGAGCTACACCTACAAATCGCAGACCACCTACACCCATCGGAAGGTCGTCACCGATCCTGAGGTCGGCCCCGAGTGGCAATTCGACGACGAAGGCCAAACCACGGTCAGCGATAACTTCTCCGGCAAGTCCCAGGCCTACGTCGACGTTTTCCCCGAATACACTCCGCCCGGATCGGAGACCGCGGTGAGCACCGGTTACTCGTTCTATTACGGCGGCCTGCTTTCCTACGCCGGCCGCTTGGAGACCTTCAAAGACCAGGACACCTCCAACGATCTCTATATCACCACCTCCGCGTCCCTGCCCGCCGTCGGCAGCGCCGGCTCCTTCTACGGCGACTACGACGATGACCTCGGCTACTACCAGACGAGCGGCAACGTTACGGGCGGGTTCAGCCTGACCATGACGAAGCCCGTGAACGACATCACGGCCTACATCGACGCCATCCCGGAAGAGCTCGCCTGGCTCAAACAGGCCATCCTCGATTCCTACTCCACGTCGGCCGAATAAAAGCCCGGCCCGCTCGCCGTCCTCCCGGGCGGCCGCCGTTTTGCGACGGCGGCCGCCCCGATCGAAGGACGGCCCGCCGCGCCCGTCTCGCCGCCCTCCGCGTTATCGCGTTCATGTCTCCCCGCCTTCTCGTTCCGACAGCCGCCCTGCTGATCGTCGGCGCGGCCTCGCTCCTGTTGCTCTCGATGAACGATTCGCCCGACTCGTCCGGCTCGGTTTCGTCGCCCTCCGGCCCGGCCTCGCCGTCGCGATCATCCGCGGACGCCCCCATGGGACCGGCGGCCTTGGAGTCCTCGCCAACCAGCTTGGCGCCCGCCCCGCCCGCATCACGAGCCCCCGGGCCTCCTTCAGGCGCTCCGCCATCCGTCCCGAGCCCGACAACCTCGGCCTCGCCCCGTCCCACGCCCTCCGACCCGGCCTCCTCGGATGGCTCCGCTTCCCCGTCCTCGGGCAAAGACATCGCGCGCATCGAATCGCTTGTCGCCGCGGGCGACGCGGCCTCGCTCCCTTCGTTGGCCGCCTACCTGACGCACTCCGATCCCGCCCTCCGCGAAGCCGCGCGCGAAGGCATGCTCCAGGTCGGGCTGCCCGAAGCCGCGCCCTTGCTGCGCGCCGCCGCCGACAAACTCAAGGACCCGCGCGAGGCCATCGCCCTCCTCGACGCGGCCGATTTTCTTTCTCTCCCCGCGCTCCCGTCCACCGCGAGCGATGGCCCGCAAAAAGTGAAAAACCTCCCCGCCGCCCGCCATGATCGGCCGCGGCCGGGAAACTCGACGCCCGCGCTGCACCCCTGAGCCGCGCAAACCCGCGACGTGATCGCCTGGTTTGAACTCCGATGCGGCCGGTTCGCGCAAATCGCGCCATGCCTCCGTTTTCACGAACGGTCGAATTCCCGTTCGCCCCCTCCCCCCCACCTCCCCGCTCCTCCCCGCGCCACGAGTCCCCCCCCAAGCCATTTCGTAACCCATTAGGTTACACAGGCCGATTGTTCGGCGTCCGCTGATTTCA
>CBIHRE010000573.1:0-3620 GCA_966212385.1 uncultured Akkermansia sp.
CCCTTCGCGACCTTCCGCCACGTCGTGCTGCCCGAGATTTTTCCCGCGCTGCTCTCCGGCGCCGCGCTCGCGCTTGTGCGCAGCCTCGGCGAATTTGGCGCGGTCGTCTTCATCGCGGGAAATCTCCCTTACCAAACGGAGATCACCGCGCTGCTCACCTACGTGCGCATGGACGAGTTCGACTATCGCGGCGCCGCGGCGCTCGCGACCGTCATCCTCGCCTTCGCGCTCTTCTTCCTCGTCGGCATGAACCTCCTTCAAGCACGGCTGCACCGCCGCCTCAACGGATGACCCTCGCGACGCTACGCCCCGCCACGTCCGGTTCCGCCCGCCGCCCCATCCGCGGACATCCGGGTCGCGTCGCTCTGGTCGTCCTCGGCGCCGGCCTCACGGGGCTCCTGATTCTCCTCCCGCTCGCCGCCGTGTTCACGCACGCCTTCGGCGAAGGCTTCGCCGCCTATTTGCACCACCTTTCGACTCCCGAGACCCGCCACGCCCTCGGGCTCACCTTGCTCGCCGCCGGCATCGCTGTTCCTGCGAGCACGGTCTTCGGCCTCTCCGCTGCCTGGCTCATCGGGAAATTCGAGTTCCCCGGCCGCCGCCTGCTCACGAGCGTCATCGAG
The DNA here is from genome assembly GCA_966212385.1 of uncultured Akkermansia sp. Lineage (GTDB taxonomy): Bacteria > Verrucomicrobiota > Verrucomicrobiia > Opitutales > Opitutaceae > IMCC26134_A. The sequence continues at coordinate 624 of CBIHRE010000573.1, forward strand.
CTGCCGCTCTCCATTTCGCCGATCATCTTCGGCGTCGCCTACCTCTTCGTCTTCGGCATGCAGGGCCTGCTCGGCCCCTGGCTCGACGAGCACGGCATCAGCCTCGCCTTCAACGTCACCGCCATCGTGCTCGTCACGACGATGGTCACCTTGCCCTACGTCTTCCGCGAGGTGCTGCCGCTCATCCTCGCCCAAGGCGTGCAGGAGGAGCACGCCGCGGTCGTCCTCGGCGCCGGCGGCTGGCAAACCTTCCGCCGCGTCACGCTGCCCAACATCCGCTGGGCGTTGCTCTACGGAGTCACGCTCTGCTTCGCCCGCGCGCTCGGCGAATTCGGCTCTGTCGCCGTCGTCTCTGGCGCCGTCCGCGGCGAGACCAACACGCTCACGCTCCACATAGAACTGCTCTCCAACGACCGCGTCGCCGCCGGCGCCTTCGCCGTCGCGTCCATCCTTACCTCCATCGCGCTCGTCACGCTGCTGGTCAAAACCTGGGCCGAGTCGCGCGAGGCCCGCCAATCCTGATTCGCACTCATGTCTCATCCCGCCCAACTCGCCGCCTACCTCGAAACGCTGCCCTTCCTCGGCCGCGCCACGCTCTCGCATCGCGAGGTGCGCGCTGGCGAATGGGTCGAGCTGATCGCCACCTACGAGGTCGGCGCCGCCGGTTTCGCCGACGGCGGCTGGCTGAAACTGGTCTTCAAATTCTACTCCGACTGGGCGCTCTTCCAGACGAGCGATCCGACCGCGGCCAACTACATCTCCGCGACTTACGAGCCGCGTCCGACTTTCCCGGGAGAAAGCGAGGCGACCGTCCGCTCGCTCAAGGTCCGCTTCGACCAGAAAGGCCACGAGCGTCCCTATCAAAAGGCGGTCATCGTCGACGTGGTCGACGGTTACCTGAAACCCGGCGACCGCATCGTGCTTCGCCTCGGTGACCGCCGCCACGGCGGGCCCGGCACGCGCGCCCAGACCTTCGTCGAGGACGCATTCCACTTTCGCGTCTTCGTCGACACCGTCGGCGCGTCTCGTTTCGCCGCGGTGCATGGCGACCTCGCGCTCCGCATCCTGCCAAACCACGCCGCTCGCGCCCGGTTGCTGGCACCTCGGCTCGTGCGTCCCGGAGTGCCGTTCGACATTACCTATCGCGTGGAAGACGCTTGGGGGAACCTCGCCACCGCCGATCTCCCGCCACCGGCGGCGCTCGGGGTGCGCCGTGCGGGAAAACTTCTGTTCACCCTACCGCTCGCCTGGGCCGGCGCTGGCGGCGCTTGGGCCCGCGCGGAGCTGCGCCTCCCCGAAGCAGGGGACTACGAGCTCGTCGTTTCCGAACCCTTCGCCTCCGCGCGGCTCACCGTCGATGCGGCCGCTCCGGTTCCCCGCGCACTCTTCGCCGACCTGCACATCCATTCGCAGGACACTGTCGGGGTGAATACGACCGAGAGCGTGCTGCGTTTCGCGCGCGATGCCGCCGCCCTCGATATCGCCGGCTACACGGCGAACGATTTCAACGTCCGCGCCGACCGCTGGGCGGATGCCGTTCGCATCTGCCGCGAACTCCACGCCGAGGGACGCTTTCTCTGTTTCCCCGGCACCGAGTGGTGCGGCGCGAGCGCGGTCGGCGGAGACCGCAACGTGATCTTCCTCGGTGACGAGGTCCGCTTCCCGCTCGCCGCCGACGGTCGCAGTCTGCGCGTTTTCGATTGGAACGAGGACACGCCGAAGGACCGCGCCCAAGATCCCGGCCTGCCCACCGCGGCCCATCTTCACACCGCCTATCGCGATCTAGCCGACGGCGACCGCGCGCTGCTCATCCCGCATGTCGGCGGCCGCCGCGCACTCTTCGAGTGGCACGACCCCGCGCTCGAACGACTCGTCGAGATCGCGTCCGCATGGGGACACTTCGATTGGTTCTATCGCGACGCTCTCGCGCGCGGCCTGCAGGTCGGAGCCTCCGCCGCCGGCGACGAGCATCGAGGACGGCCCGGCGGCGGAGCTCCCGGCGTGGGTTCCTTCGGCGTGGCGGGCGGGCTCACCGGCGTGCTCGCCGACGAGTTGACGACCCCGGCCATCGCCCGCGCGCTCCGCGCTCGCCACACGTGGGCGACGACCGGTGGACGCGCGGTGGCTTTGCTGTTAGGCGGCGAGCATCGCCAAGGCGACGCCGTTGCCCACTCCGGACCGCTCGAGGTTTCCTATCGCTTGCTCGGCGAGGCGTGGGAGCGCGTCGAGTTGCGCGACGATCAAGGCTCGCTCCTGCACGTCCGCGATCTCCATGCCGAGGCCGGCTACGACCCAAATCGCTTCCGCATCCGCTGGGGCGGCGCGCGCATCCGTGACCGCTACCGCTGGGCGGAGTGGCGCGCGGTCGTCGAGATCGCGGGCGCGGCGGTGCTCGGCTGGAGCGCGCTCGGCCTGGAGCACCCGGAGGAGACGGTCCGCGAGGTTTCTCCGGGGCGTTTCGAGATTCGCACCGATACCTACGGCGACGCGGACCAGCTGGAGTTGGTCGTTTCCGACCTCGCCGCCGCGCGGGTTGCGCTGAGCTTCGAAATCGACGCTTACAACAAGACGGGCGACGCGCTCGCGCGAAATCCCGATCCGGTCACGCCCGGCGGCACGCGGGAATTCTCCGGCGGCGATCTCCTCTCCGCCCCCGACGGCTTCCTGCGTTGGGAGCTTGGCGGCGCGGAACTTTTCCTCGCGGCGGAGCGTCTCTCCCTTGGCCCGCTTCCCGCCAGCTTGGAAGGAGTCGTGACGGTTCCTCCGATCAACGGTCCGCACGGCCACCGAGCTCTTTATCTGCACGCCCGAGAACGCGACGACGCGAAGGTCTGGACGAGTCCGCTCTTCGTCACGTTCCAACCCTGAACCCGAACTCCCGCCCCGTCATGTCGCAATCATCTGCTCCTCAACGCATCGTCATCGTCGGTGCCGGTCTCTCGGGCACGCTCGTGGCGGTGCATCTGCTGCGGCACGCGCCGCCCGGCACGCTCATCA
>CBIHRE010000574.1:0-3616 GCA_966212385.1 uncultured Akkermansia sp.
GGCCGTGGGAGCCTCTGTTGATCATGCTCGGCGGTGCTTTGCTGAACGTGGCGCTGAACTGGGTGTTTATTTTCGGCCACCTTGGTTTGCCTGAACTGGGGCTGGCTGGCGCGGGCGTGGCGACCTTGCTGGCGCGCTGGTCGGTGGTGGTGGTTTTGCGCTGGCGGCTACGGCGGATCAAGGCGTTCAAGCAGGCGATCGACGCCGCGCGAGATGCTCGAGTGACGCGTTCGCGGGCGAAGGAGATGCTGGCCTTGGGCATTCCCATGGGCGCGGCTTTGTTTTTTGAAGGCGGGGCGTTTTCGGCGGCTGCGGTCATGGCGGGCTGGCTGGGAACGGTGTCGCTGGCGGCGCACCAGATCGCGATCTCGGGCGCCGCGCTGACCTTCATGGTGCCGCTGGGGCTGTCGATCGCGCTCGGCATGCGGACGGGCGAGGCGGTGGGGGCGGGCCGGCTGGACCGGGTGCGGCCGCTGGCGGCGGGGGCGTCGATCCTGGCCTGCGCGACCGCGGCGTTCTCGACGCTGGCCTTCGTCTTTGCGGGAAATCGCGTGGCGGCGGCGTTCACTCCGGATCCGGCGGTGGTGGGGCTGGCGGCGCAGGTGCTGGTGGTCGCGGCGGTGTTCCAGCTTTTCGACGGCCTGCAAGTTGTATTCGCCGGGGCCTTACGCGGGCTGACGGACGTGAGGGTTCCGCTGGCGGCCTCGTTTGTCGCCTACTGGTTGCTCGCCCTGCCCGCGGGTTGGTGGTTCGGGGTGCGCGGCGGCGCGGGTTTGCCGGGCATCTGGGGCGCCTTGGCGGCGGGGCTGGCCTGCGCGGCCGCCTTGCTGGGATGGCGGCTTAGGATGCTGACCCGCTGATTTGCGGGTTTCCGAGCTCAACCGCGGAAAGGCAGCACGAGCGTGGCGCGACGCATGAAGGCGTAGGGCGCAGGGGCGCATGCCGTGACGGCGAAGATCAAAAGCGCGGGCGAGATGCCGAGGAAGGCGAACCCTATGATGCCGGCCGCGGCTCCGGCGACGAGGTAGCCCCACATGAAGCTTTGCGTGCCGAGCATGGTCGCCACTGCCAAGAGGGCGATGCATCCGCCGATCACCCCGAAGTCGAGATAAAGCCCGGTGGTGAAACCGAGAAGAAAGGGAACCGGCGCGAGGATTTTGCCGGTCTCTTGGCGGCCCGCCTCCATCTGGATGATCAAGACCGCAAAGACGAACACGCATTGCACGATCAAGGGTAGGATGGGGACGTCGCGAAAGTTTTCCGACAAAAGGTCGAGCCCCAGCGTGGTAAGGTGCCCCGCCGCATATCCGCGGAAGGGATCAAGCCAGACGAGTGGCAATTTCCACCAGCTTCGCCGGCGGCGGCCGGAAGAGCCGCTGCGCCGAAGCGATGAACTTCGGGCTTCGATCAAGGTCAGATGCCGGCAGCCTTCTTTGTAAAGCCAGCGGGGAGGGATGAGGCCGAAGAGCAGGCCGAGGGGCAGCGCGAGCCAGCGAAAGTCGAAGTCCATGCGGGGTAGGAGCCCCGGATGAAACACACCACAAGACGAGCGTCGAGAGCGGGGGTTACGAAGAATTTGGGGATCTTTTCATGAATCTGATACCGGCCGCTAAAAGCGCATTGTTTGCGAAGTGGTAGGCCTAGGTAGTGCCGCTTAACTAGGCCCGAATGGGTTAAGTTATCTTGCCTGATTGGGGGAAAGACTCCTAGGTCCAAAGGCGAGCCGGGCCTTGACGTGATTTTTACCAATGCAGCTTTCCTCTAGTTTTTCGACACGCCTTGGTGATTCGGGTCTCTCCCTTTCCCCTTGGTTGCCGCTGGGCGCCGCATGCTTGTCGCTGACGGTCGCTCCTCTTTCAGCTCAGTCGACTTTCCAGGAAACCTTTACCGGAAGCTCGGCCTACGGGTGGTCTTTTGGCGGCACCGGTTATACGCCCTCCCTGACTGCGGCCACGGGTATCGACACGGTGGGTAACGGCTGGCTGCGCCTCACCGACAACGGCACCAACCGCTCCACCTATGCGTTGCTCGACACGGAGATTTTCTCGGTCAACGCCCAGATTCAGATCGAGATGGAGTATGCCTTCTACAACGGCAGCGGCGCCGACGGCATCACCTTCTTCCTCGTCGACGGCAGCACCAACATCGACAGCTTCGCCGCGGGCGCCTACGGCGGCTCGCTCGGCTACGCCCAGAAAAACGCCACCGCCGCCCCTCCCTCGGGAGTCGGCGGCATGGATGGCGGTTACCTCGGCTTCGGTTTCGACAACTTCGGCAACTACTCCAATCCCACCGAAGGCCGCGTCGGCGGACCCGGCTTCACGCCCAACTCCGTCGCGGTGCGCGGTCCCGAATCGAACAACTGGTCCTACATCGCCGGCGCCAATCTCGACGGCTACGGCCAGATGGATTTCCCGACGCTGACGACGCGTCCCACCGCGGTCTCCAACGCCACCCAGGCCGCCGCCAACTTCCGCTCCTTCCGCCTCACGCTCGACGCCGGCAACTACCTCGTCGTCGAGATGAAATTCGGCTCCTCCTCGAGCTACGTCACCGTCTTCGAGGCCGACCTCTCCTCCTACGACCGTCCCGACACCTTCAAGGTCGGCTTCACCGGCGCCACCGGCGCCTCCACCGAGATCCACGAGATCCGCAACCTCTCCGTCGTCACCACGCCCAACGCCACCGTCGGCGGCTCCTACGAGTGGGACGACGGCAAGGCCTCCGCCGACGACGACTGGGGCACCACCGCCGGCGGAGAGGCCAACGCCAACTGGTTCGCGCTCACCTCCGCCAACAACAACCGCACGCCCTTCGCCGACTCCGACATCTTCTTTGGTAGTCGTCCCGCCACTACGTCCGTCGGCGCCGCCGCACGCCCCAGCCCCTACGCGAGCATCCAGACCGTCAACCTCAACCAGAACGTCGAGGTCCGCTCCCTCAATTTTAACACCAAATACGACTACCGGCTCGGCGGTCTCGGCGTCATCACCCTCGGCGACGTCAACAAGACCGGCACGCCCTCGATCAACGTCACCGATCCGATCGCCAACCCTCGTTTCCACAAGATCGACAACGCCCTCAACGTCGTCGAAAACCTCGCCGTCGCCAACGAGTCGCACTCCACGCTCACGCTGAACGGCGCCGTCGCCCTCGGCTCCAACACGCTCACCACCTCCGGCGCCGGCTACACCAACCTCAACGGCGTCATCACCGGCAACGGCTCCATCGTCGTGACCGGAGCCTCGCCCAACGGCCGCGACAGCACCGGCATCGTCACGCTCAAGGGCAACAACGCCTCCACCTACACCGGCGCCATCACTGTCACCGGCGGCCAGCTCGTCGCCCTGCACAACGGCGCCCTCGGCTCCACCTCCGCCGGCACCACCGTCACCTCGGGCGGCACGCTCACCTTCCGCGGCGGCATCAGCAGCGCCGAGCCTCTCACCCTCTCCGGCTCCGGCACCCAGCTCAGCGAGATCCTCAAGGCCGGCGCGGTCTACAACGACGGCGGCAACAACACGCTCTCGGGCGCGATCACGCTCGCCGGCGACACCGTCGTCTACTCCCGCGCCGGCAATCTCTCGCTCACCGGCGCCCTCGGCGAGAGCGGCGG